>JACCUZ010000274.1 GCA_013698395.1 Sporichthyaceae bacterium | reverse complement strand
GTTTGCCGGCGCGCCGGCGCACAGCGAACGGCCGGTCGCATTGCGGGGTCTGAGCGAGCGCGAGCTCGAGGTGGTCCGGCTCGTCGCCCGCGGGCTGACCAACGCCGAGGCTGCCCGGGAGCTTCACCTCTCGGAGGCGACGGTGAAGACCTACCTGTCCCGGCTCATGACCAAGCTGGCCGTGCGTGACCGGGTGCAGGTCGCGGTGCTGGCCTACGAGTCAGGACTGGTCCAGCCCGGGCAGGCCACGAGCTAGGTTGACGCGGGTGGAGGAGAACCGGGCCCGGCGGGTGGTCGACGATCTGCGTGAGCGCGGGGTGAACGCCCACCTCGAGAAGGCGGGGGTCTACCAGTTCGGCATCCGGGTGGCGCTGGGCGACGGCCGGCAGGCGGTCTGGGACACCGACGGCACCGCGGGCCTGGAGGCGCAGGTGATGCGCAACGGCATGCTGGTCGGCTTCGTGCCGGTCATCGAGGGGTCCGACCACTTCGACGAGGCGCAGGTCGTCGACGCCATCGTGCGCACCGACTACGACAAGCCGATCGCCCGGCAGCGGGCCACCGCGCCGCCACCGGCCGCGCCGCTGCCCCGGCAGGGCGGGGTGTTCCGGCGGTTCCTAGGCGGGTTCCGGCACCACTGACCTGGCGCGCCCAGATCAGGTAACGGCAGCGACCGCGTCCGCGAGCAGCCGGCCGACGTCGCCGAGGACGTGCCGTCCGCCGGACACCACTCGGCGCCCTGAGGCTACGACGTCGGTCACGTCGCACGCCGCAGCGGCGAAGACCACCCGCGTCGCCGCATCGTCCGGGGCGCCGCCGGCCGTGCGCACAGAGTCCAGCCGCACCGCGACGAGGTCGGCGCGTGCCCCGACCTCAAGCCGGCCGGCGTCGGGGAAGCCGAGCGACGCGTGCCCGGCGGCAGTGGCAGCGTCGAGCAGCTCTGCCGTGCCCCAGTGGCCGCGCAGCCCGGTGGCGAGCCGCTCGTCGAGCTCGAGCGTGCGCGCCTCCTCGAGCAGGTCGATGACCGCATGGCTGTCCGAGCCCAGGCTCAGCGGGGACCCGGCGTCGCGGAGCCACCGGGCCGGGCCGATGCCGTCGCCGAGGTCGCGCTCGGTGGTGGGGCACATGCAGACGTACGTCGACGCGCCCCCCAGCAGCGACACGTCGTCATCATCGAGGTGGGTGGCGTGCACGGCGGTCGTCCGCGGACCGAGCAGCCCTTGGTCGCGCAGCAGTTGGGTCGGGCTGACGCCGTAGGCGAGATGGCACTGCTCGTTCTCCTCGGCCTGCTCGGACACGTGCGCGTGCAGCGGAGCAGTGTGCGACCAACTGCCGACCTCCGCCAGCTGGTCGCGGGGCACGGCCCGCACCGAGTGGACAGCGGCCGCGACCACCACGTCCTCGCCCGTTACCGACGTGGCGAGGTCGTCGACCCGGGCCGCCCACCGCTGCACGTCACCGTCACCGAACCGCCGCTGCACCCCCTCGAGCGGCACTCCGATGCCGCCGGTGAGGTAGCAGCAGTCCAGCAGCGCGACGCGGATTCCGGCCTCGCGGGCGGCCTCGACGACGGCAAGCCCCATCTCGTTCGGGTCCTCGTACGGCGTGCCGTCCGGCCCGTGGTGGAGGTAGTGGAACTCTCCGACGCAGGTCACCCCGGCCAGTGCCATCTCCGCGAAGGTCGCCCGGGCCAGCTCGTGGTAGGTGTCCGGGTCGAGCCGGGCCGCGACCGCGTACATCTGCTCACGCCAGGACCAGAACGTCCCTTGGCTCGGGTCATGGGTGCGGCCACGCAGCGCTCGGTGGAACGCGTGCGAGTGCGCGTTGGCCAGCCCGGGGAGCACCAGGCCCGGCAGCCGCTCGCCGGGCGGGCCCGTCACCTGGCCGGCATCCTCGCTCACGGCGGTGATGCGCCCGCCCTGCACCTCGACGCGTACCTCGCGCGCCACCCGCCCGGGCGGCAGCCAGGCGAGCTCGCACGTGTAGGTCGTCATGGGCGGCCCAGCGTAGGGGTGGACACGGCTGCGCGAACTAGGGCCGACCAGGCAGGATGTCCCGCCATGAGACTGCTGCTCATCGGTGCGCCCGGCGCGGGCAAGGGGACCCAGGCGGTCCAGCTCGCCGACCGGCTCGGCATCACCCACATCTCCAGCGGCGACCTGCTGCGCCAGCACGTGACCGAGGGGACCACGCTGGGCAAGGCGGTCAAGCAGTACGTCTCGCGGGGGGACCTCGTGCCTGACCAGGTCGTGCTCGACATGCTGCGCAAGCCGATCGTGGCCGCCAGCGAGGGTGGCGGCTACGTACTCGACGGGTTCCCGAGGACGGTCGAGCAGGCGAAAGTCGCCTACGGGACCGCCAAGCAGCTCGGTGTCGCGGTCCAGGTGGCGATCCACCTCGACGTGCCGACCGAGGAGCTGGTGCGCCGGCTGCTGGCGCGCGGCCGCGGCTCCGACGACACCCAGGACGTGATCGAGCACCGGCTCGAGGTGTACGAGCAGAAGACCCGCCCGATGGTCGCCTACTACGCCGAGCGCGAGGAGCTGATCACCGTTAACGGCTCGTTGCCAGCCGACGAGGTGACCCGGTCGGTGATCGAGCAGCTCGACGCGCTGCGCCCGGCGCTGGACGGCTGACCGACCAGCCAGCCGGCACCCGCGACGCCCTCGTCAGGCCAGCGACTGCAGGAGGTCCAGCAGCGCCCGGCCGTAGGCCTCCTCTGCCGTCTCAGCCCGCGCCGGGCTCTCCGAGCCGTCCACGACGGCCACCACGGTGTACGAGTCCCCGGACCGCTCGAGCCGCACGAACGTTGCACCGAGCAGGTGTCGCAGCTGGTGCTCGGCCGGCACCCATAGGGCGTCGCTCTGTTCGAGCGAGTCCAGCGCCCACTCGGTGGTCCCGTTGAACTTGATGATCGGTCCGGCCGGGTGGTCCTGCACCTCGATCGTCATGTCGCTGAGCACGAAGACCTGCTCGTCCATGCCCCGGTCGGGAACCACGAACTGGTCGCCGTTGCTGGGGGTCCAGCGCAGACCGGCGTCTCGAAGGGCACGGGCCGTGTCGACAGGCAGCATGGGTTGACCGTAGACGCAAGCCGCGGCGACGCACCCTCCCATCCACCCCTCCCTACACTGACCCGATGCCGGAGGTCCGCATCGGGATCTCGGGCTGGCGGTACCCGCCGTGGCGCGGCGTCTTCTATCCCAAGGGCCTGCCTCAACGTCGTGAGCTGGAGTGGGCCTCCCATCGGCTCACGTCGGTCGAGATCAACGGTTCCTTCTACTCCCTGCAGCGACCCGAGGGCTACCGCGGGTGGCGCGCGCAGACCCCCGAGGACTTCCTGTTCGCGGTCAAGGGTGGCCGCTTCATCACGCACATGAAGAAGCTCCGAGGCGTGGAGACGGCGCTGGCCAACTTCTTCGCCTCGGGGGTGCTCGCGCTCGGGGACAAGCTGGGCCCCATGCTCTGGCAGCTGCCACCCAACCTCGGTTTCGACGGCTCCCGCATGGACGACTTCCTGGCGATGCTGCCGCGGACCACCACAGCCGCGGTGCGACTGGCCGAGGGCCACGACGACAAGGTCGAGGGTCGCGCCTGGACCACCACCGACGCCGAGCGCCCCATCCGGCATGCGGTGGAGGTGCGGCACGCGACCTTCGAGTGCGACTCGTTCCTGGAACTCCTGCGCCGTCAGGACGTCGCGGTGGTGACTGCCGACACCGCCGGACGATGGCCGCTGCTGCTCGAGCCGACGACCGACCTGGCCTACGTACGGCTGCACGGCGCCGAGGAGCTCTACGTCAGCGGGTACGACGACGCAGCGCTCGACGTCTGGGCCGGGCGGGTCATGGGATGGCGCGACCAGGGGTGTGACGTGGTCGTCTACTTCGACAACGACGTGAAGGTGCACGCGCCGTTCGACGCGCAGCGGCTGCTGCAGCGCCTCGGCCTCGACCCGGAACCGCCACCGGAATAGCCGTCCGACACCGTGGTTGTAGACCCAGTGAGCCCGTCCACCGCACTCGCGCCCAGCGAGCCGCTGACCCATCGGCAGATCCTCACGATCCTCGCCGGCCTGATGGCGGGCATGTTCCTGGCGGCGCTGGACCAGACGATCGTGGCGACCTCGATCCGGACCATCGCCGACGACCTGCAGGGCTTGTCGGTGCAGGCCTGGGCCACGACGGCGTACCTCATCACCGCCACCATCAGCACGCCGCTCTACGGCAAGCTCTCCGACCTCTACGGCCGCCGGCCGTTCTTCCTCGCCGCCATCACGGTGTTCGTCGTCGGCTCGGCGCTGTGCGGTTTCGCGCAGGAGATGTGGCAGCTCGCTGCCTTCCGCGCGGTTCAGGGCCTCGGCGCGGGCGGGCTCTTCTCGCTGGCGCTGACGATCATCGGCGACCTCGTGCCGCCGCGCGAGCGCGCCAAGTACCAGGGCTACTTCCTCGCCGTCTTCGGCACGTCGAGTGTGCTCGGGCCGGTCGTCGGGGGCTTCCTGTCCGGGCAGGACGCGATCCTCGGCATCACCGGGTGGCGCTGGGTCTTCCTGGTCAACGTGCCGGTCGGCATCGCCGCGCTGGTCATCGTCCGGCGCAGCCTGCACCTTCCGCACCAGCCTCGCGAGCATCGGATCGACTGGCCTGGCGCTCTCGCCCTTGTGATCGGCCTGACGCCACTCCTGCTGGTCGCCGAGCAGGGCCGTGACTGGGGCTGGACCTCCGCGCGGTCGCTGACCGCGATCGTCGTCGGGGTGCTCGGCCTCGGGGGGTTCTTCCTCGCCGAGCGGAGGTACGGCGATGATGCGCTGCTGCCGCTGCGGCTGTTCCGGGGCCGGACCTTCGGCATCGGCTCGCTGCTCAACTTCATCCTCGGGATGGGCATGTTCGGCGGGCTCGCCGCACTGCCGCTTTACCTGCAGATCGTGAAGGGCCAGACCCCGACGTCGGCCGGCCTGCTGCTGCTGCCCCTGACCGCGGGACTCATGGGCGGCTCGGTGCTGTCCGGTCAGGTGATCTCCCGGACGGGACGCTACAAGCGGTTTCCCGTCATCGGGGCGGTGCTGCTCGTCATCTCCCTGGGCCTCCTCTCGACGATCGGGGTGGACACGCCGCTCTGGGTCACGCTGCTGATGACCGGGATGCTCGGTCTCGGCCTCGGTTTCAACATGCAGCCGCTGGTGCTCGCCGTGCAGAACGCCGTGCCGCCCCAGGACATGGGCGTCGCCACCTCGTCGGCCACGTTCTTCCGGCAGATGGGCGGCACGCTGGGGACGGCGGTGTTCCTGTCGATCCTCTTCTCGACGGTGGGGGACAAGATCCTCGCGGCGGTCCGCGCCGGGTCGGCCGCTCCCGCCTTCCAGGCGGCGCTGCGGGACCCGGCGGTGCTCTCCGACCCGACCGGCTCGGCCGTCGTACGCGCCCTGGACGAGGGCAGCGGCACCTTGCCGGCCGGGGCGCTGGACGACACGTCGTTCCTGGGCCGGCTCGACCCGCGGCTGGCCCGGCCGTTCCTCGAGGGCTTCGCGGGGTCCATGGACCTCGTGTTCCGGGTGGCGGCGCTCGTGCTGTTGGTCGCCCTGGCCGCTGCCTTCTTCCTGCCCGAGGAGAAGCTGCGGTCGCTCTCGGGCATCGACGCGCGTCGGGAGGACGCGGAGGCGGAGGCGCTCGCGGTGGCGGCAGGAGCCACCGCCGCGGTAGCCAGCGCGGTCTCGGCGCCGTCGAGCCAGATGGTGGACGGCGAGGTGCTCGAGGAGGACCGCGCTGGCTGATCCGCGGGCCGGCTACTCGAAGAGGTTGCCGATCTGGTCGTAGAGCAGGACAACGGAGAATCCGCCGTAGAAGACGACGGCCCACACGAGGGCCGCCAACCGTCCACCGCGGAGCCCGATCTCGGCGGGCAGCATGCCCTTGTTGAGCTGGATCAGCAGGGCCGAGTAGACGAACATGACCAGCCCGTTCAACGACGAGGCGATCACGAGCAGGAGCAGCGGCTGGTCCAACCCGGAGAGCAGGATGGCGGAGCCGAACGCGATCTCGAGCCACACGACGGTGAAGTACAGCCGGCTCTCCGACCACCGGGTGTTCTGCGCGAGCGGCCCGGTCTTGAGCACGTCCGCTGTCACCCGCCCCACCATGTCGAGCACCGCGAGGTTAGTGGAGTAGAGCACGATCGAACCGATCAGCCAGAAGATCGTGCCGAGCGCCGAGCCGTGCTCACCCTTGAGCGCCTCGCCCTGCTCCTTGATGAAGTCGAAGCTCTCGGCGTCACCGCCGACACCGACACTGACCGCGGTCAGCGTCATGAGCACGAGCAGGGCGAAGGCGCCGATCACGAAGAAGGTGGTGAACTGCTCGCGGTTGGCGACCTTCCACCACGCGTTCCACCGGTGCATGTTCGCCTCATCACGGCGGAAGAAGAATCCGGTCGTCGGGGCGGCGACCTCCTCACCGGTGAACGGCGAGACGACCTTGGGCAGCCGGGCTCCCATGCCCAGGCCCTTGTCGCGCACCCAGTTGGACTGGACCAGGTTGAGCGCGCCGCCTGCGCCGGCGAAGGCGATGGCCCCGAGGAGGGTGGCCGCGCCGATCGAGGAGATGGAGTCGGGGATCTTCTGCACCTCCACGAACCCCCGGCCCAGCTCTGCGTAGCCGTCCAGACCGAGCAGCG
The DNA here is from genome assembly GCA_013698395.1 of Sporichthyaceae bacterium. GTDB lineage: Bacteria > Actinomycetota > Actinomycetes > JACCUZ01 > JACCUZ01 > JACCUZ01. The sequence goes on along the minus strand of JACCUZ010000274.1, from coordinate 1,061 downwards.
CGACCGCCGCGTATAGCAGGAAGAGCACCATCACGGCGACCATGAAGAACTGGATCTTCTCGACCGTCTGGTACACCACGGGGGAGAGGGTCAGGACGGCGCCGATGAGCAGCAGGACCCCGATGGTCACGTACGGGATGGCGTCCTCGGAGAACCCGGTGACGAAGCTGAGCGTCGTGGTCCCTCCTGTGGCCCAGCCGGGCCAGGCCCAGGGGACCACCGTCATGATGATGAACAGCCAGCTCCACGGCTTCCAGAGGCGGGTGAACCCGCTGACCGCGGTCTCGCCCGTCGCGAGGGTGTAGCGCTCGATCTCCATGTTGAGGAAGTACTGCGTCCCGACCCCGATGAGCACCAGCCAGACGAGGGTGAGCCCGACCTGCGAGGTGATGTAGGGCCACAGGACGTACTCGCCCGACCCGATGGCACCGGCGAGCAGCAGCACGCTGGGACCGAGGACCCGCTTGAGGGGCAGTGGCTCGGGCAGGTCGGCGTAGCGCACGCCCGGCAGGTTCTTGCTGCGGATCTCCGTGGCTAAGCTGCCCTCTTCGTCGGTGGTCCCAGCCTGGTGACTCATGTCCGTCTCCTTCCATTGGTGCTGAGGTTTCCGAGACCTTCTTGTGGCAGTCCCCGCAACGAGGCGTCGAGGACCTCCACCGTGTGCACGGCGCGCACCGCTCGGTCGGGGGCGATGCGGTGGATCGACGTGGCCACCTGCATGAGGCAGCCGGGGTTCGCGGTCACGAGCAGGTCGGCGCCGGTCGCCAGCACGTTGCGCGCCTTCTGCTCGCCCAGCTCGCCGGCCGGCTGCGGGTTGAGCAGGTTGTAGATGCCGGCAGAGCCGCAGCAGATCGCCGGGTCGGCGATCTCGCGCAGCTCCAGGCCGGGGATGGCCCGCAGCAACGCCCGCGGCTGGGCCCGTACACCTTGGGCGTGGGCGAGGTGGCAAGCGTCGTGGTAGGCGACGGTCACCGGCAGCGGGTGCCGGGGGGCCCGCGGGCCGATCTCGACCAGGAACTCGGCCAGGTCGCGCACCTTGGCCTGGAAGGCCCGGGCCGCTT
>JACCUZ010000272.1 GCA_013698395.1 Sporichthyaceae bacterium | reverse complement strand
GCGCGGGATGTTCTCCTCGTCCAGGTAGGACACGACCCGCTGCCCGCCCAGCCACCCCTGGTCGTACTGCCCGCGGATCGCGTAGTCCGCCAGCCGCGGTGGCAGCGCGATGGCACCGAGCACTTTTGTCTTCTCGGTGCGGATGGCCTCGGCGTCGAAGGCGACCGGCTCCTCCATGGCAGTCAGCGCGAGCAGTTGCAGCACGTGGTTCTGCAGGACGTCGCGGGCGGCGCCGGCCGTGTCGTAGAACCCCGCACGGGTGCCGATGCCCACGTCCTCCGCCATGGTGATCTGCACCGAGTCGACGTAGTTGCCGTTCCACACCGGCTCGAACAGCGTGTTGGCGAACCGCAGCGCCAGAAGGTTCTGGACCGTCTCCTTGCCCAGGTAGTGGTCGATGCGGAAGACGTCCTGCGCGGTGAAGACCTCGTCGACGAGCCGGTTGAGCGCCTTGCCGCTGGCCAGGTCGTGCCCGAAGGGCTTCTCGACCACCACCCGCCGCCAGCCGCCGCGCTCGCTGTTGTCGGCCATCCGGGTGCGTTCCATCTGCTTGAGCACGACGGGGAACATGGCCGGCGGGATCGAGAGGTAGAACGCTGCGTTGCCCTGGATGCCGGCGGACTCCTCCATCTCGATCAGCGTCGCGGCCAGGTTGTCGAAGGCGTTGTCGTCGTCGAAGGATCCCGGCACGAAGCGGATGCTGTTGGCAAGCCGGCTCCACACGTCGTCGCGGAACCCGGTGCGCGACCCCTTCTGTGCCGCCTCGCGAGCGAGCAGCTCGAAGTCACCGTCGCCCCAGTCGCGGCGCGCGAAGCCCAGCAGTGCGAAGCCCGGTGGCAGCAGCCCGCGGTTGGCCAGGTCGTAGACAGCGGGGATCAGCTTTTTGCGCGCCAGGTCGCCGGTCACCCCGAAGACCACCAGCGCGCACGGACCGGGTACGCGTGGCAGCCGCCGGTCCCGGACATCACGCAGTGGGTTGACCCGGGAGCTGCTGTCGCCCGCCTCCGGATCACCCTCCGCGGTCTCGCGGAGGGGCGGGTAGCTCGCGGTCATCTGTCCCGTCCGGTCGCGGCCGCTGCGGCGGCGGCTGCGAGGACCTGCCGGACGCCCTCGGCGCGGGAGACGAGGTGCAGACGTACGACCGGGCGCCCGCGCCCGGCAAGCGCGCGCTGGTCGCCCAGCGCCTGCGCCATCTGCAGCCGGCCGAAGGAGTACGGGCGACCCGGCACGTCAACGTCGCGGTCGACGCTGCCGGTCAGTTGGAGGAACGTGCCGACCTGCGGTCCGCCCTTGTGGAACTGCCCGGTGGAGTGCAGGAAGCGCGGTCCCCAACCGAAGGTGACCGGCCGGCCCCGCGCTGCCCGCGCCAGGTGCGCGCGGACCGCCTGGACGGCGCCATTGCTGTCACGGTCCAGGTAGGCCATCGCCGCGAGGTACCCGCGGGGACCGATCTGACCGACGAGAGCGCTCAGCACGCCGGGGAGGTCCGCCACGTCGCCGAGCAGGCCGGGGTCGGCGTGCACCGCGACGGCGCCGTCGACCAGCAACGGCTCGCCCTCGGGCAGCGGCCCGTCGTCACCTGCCTCGTCGAGGATCTTCTGGGTGTTCTCCTTGGACTCGGCGACGTTGGGCTGGTCGAACGGGTTGATGCCCAAGACCTTGCCGGCCACGGCAGTGGCGTACTCCCAGAGCAGGAACTGCGCACCCAGCGATCCGCTCACCGCGGTCGCGTCGAGCCCCGGGCGCCCCGGCCCGAGCAGCACGCGATGCGCGTCGTCACCGGCGTCGGTGAACCCTGGTGCGTCGGTGCCCTCGACGACGACCGGAAGGATGCCGGTGCCCTCCTTGCCGGTCGACTCGGCGATCAGCTGCTCGGCCCAGTCACCGAAGCCCACGATGCCCGACCCGCTGTCGGCCAGGATCAGCTTGTCGCGTCCGGCCCGGGCGTACTCGCCCATCGCGCGCCCCAGAGTGATCCCGGCGTTGTCAGCGCTGTCACTGTTGTCTGTGGCGCCGAGCTCGCCGGCAAGGACCCGCGCGTCAGCGAGCAGCCGCTCCACGTCCGCCCCCGCGAGCAGGCTCGGCGTCAGGCCGAACGCGGAGAGCGCGCTGTACCGGCCGCCGACGTCCGGGTCGGCGAGCACCACGTCGTAGCCGGCGCTCCGCGCCGAGTCCTCGAGAGTCGACCCAGGATCGGTGACCACGACGATGCGACCGGCAATCTCCGCTTCGGTGAGACCCGCGTCGCGGAACGCCTGCTCGAACGCCCGTCGGTGGCTGTCGGTCTCGACGGTGCCGCCGCTCTTGGAGGCCACCACGACCACGGTGCGCTCGATCCGGTCGCGCAGCACCGCCCCCACCTGGTGCGGATCCGTGGAGTCCAGGATCGTGAGGTCGGCGCCGGCGGTGCGGGTGATGACCTCCGGCGCCAGCGAGGAGCCGCCCATCCCGGCGAGGACGACATGGTCCAGCCCGGCGGCACGCACCCGCTCGCGGATCTCGCGCAGCTGGGGGAGCAACGCCTCGGAGGACCGTGGGAGGTCCAGCCACCCGAGGCGCTTGGCCGCCTCCGGCTCGGCCGCGGGGCCCCACAGCGTCGCGTCCTTGGCGGCCAGCCTGGTGGCCACGCCGCTGAGATCCGACGCGTTCCCACCCGCCCCAGCGGCGCCGCCACCGGCAACCTGGACCGACACGCTCATGCCGGATCGTCCGCCGCCAGCCGAGTGAGCTCCTTGCGGGTCGACTCGAGCAGGTCGCTCCACGACGTCTCGAACTTCTCTACGCCCTCGTCCTCGAGGACCTGCACCACGTCGTCGACGTCCACGCCGGCAGCCGCCAGGTCCGCCATGGCCTGCTGCGCGTCGAGGTAGGCCCCGCGGATCGTGTCGCCGCGGATCACGCCGTGGTCGGCCACCGCCTCGAGCGTCGGCTCCGGCATGGTGTTGACCACGCCGCGGGTGACCAGCTCCACGACGTACTGCGTGTCGTCGTAGGACGGGTCCTTGACGCCCGTGGACGCCCACAGCGGTCGCTGCGGCTTGCCACCGGCCGCGGCGAGCGCCTGCCACCGCGAGGAGCCGAAGACCTCCTCGAACTTCTGGAACGCCAGCCGGGCGTTGGCGATGGCTGCCTTGCCGCGCAGGGCCTTGGCCTCGGGGGAGCCCAGCTTGTCCAGCCGGGCGTCGACCTCGGTGTCGACCCGGCTGACGAAGAACGACGCGACCGACGCCAGGCGGCTCAGGTCGTGCCCTGCCGCGCGGGCCCGCTCCATGCCGTCGAGGAACGCGTCCATCACGGCGGCGTAGCGCTCGAGGGAGAAGATGAGGGTCACGTTGACGCTGATGCCCTCGGCCAGGCACTGCGCAATGGCGGGCAGCCCGGCCCGGGTCGCGGGGATCTTGACGAACAGGTTGGGCCGCTCCACCAGCCACCACAGCTGGCGCGCTTCGGCGACCGTGCGGTCGGTCTCCTGCGCCAGCCGGGGGTCCACCTCGATGGAGACCCGTCCGTCGACGCCGTCGCTCGCGTCGTAGACCGGACGGAGAACGTCGCACGCCCACCTCACGTCGTACGTCGTGATCATGCGCAGCGCCTCCTCGACGTCGACGCCGCGCACGGCGAGGTCGTGCACCTGCCGGTCGTAGAGCTCGCTGTCGCTGATGGCCTTCTGGAAGATGGTCGGGTTGGTGGTCACACCGACCACATGCTTGTCCCGGACCAGATCGGCCAGGTTCTGGGTCGCAAGGCGACTGCGGCTCATGTCGTCGAGCCAGATCGCCACGCCCTCGTCGGTCAGCCGGCGGAGGGGGTCGGTGGAGCCGTGGGATGCGACTGGGACAGTCGGAGTGGTCATCGTGCTCTCCTCAGTTGCCGGTCGTGAAGCCGGTGATGATGCCGACGCGTTCCATGCTCGCGTGCGCGGCCGCCACGACACGGTCGCGGGTGAAGCCGAACTGTTCGAAAAGGACGGTGTGCGCCGCGCTGCCTCCGAAGTGCTCGAGGCTGACGATCTCACCGGAGTCACCGACGATGTCGCGCCACCCCATGCCGACGGCCGCCTCGACGCTCACCCGAGCCTTCACCCCAGTCGGGATGACCTGCTGCTGGTAGGCCCGGTCCTGCTCGTGGAACCACTCGACGCAGGGCATCGACACGACCCGGGTAGGCGTGCCCTCCTCTTCGAGGAACTCGCGCGCCGCTACCGCCAGCTGCACCTCGGAGCCCGTCGCGACGATGATCACCTGCGGCTGGCCGTTGGACGCGTCGGCAAGCACGTAGCCGCCGCGAGACGTTCCGTCGGCGGAGGCCATGACCGTGCGGTCGTACGTCGGCAGGTCCTGGCGGGACAGGCACAGCCCGGCAGGTCGGTCGGTGTGCTGAAGGATCGTTCGCCATGCGACGACCGTCTCGTTGGCGTCGGCAGGGCGGACGACGTCGAGGCCCGGGATGGCACGCAGCGCTGCCAGGTGCTCGACCGGCTGGTGGGTCGGGCCGTCCTCGCCGAGACCGACGGAGTCGTGGGTCCAGACATAGGTCACCGGAAGCTGCATCAGCGCCGCGAGCCGCACCGCAGGACGCATGTAGTCGCTGAACACCAGGAACGTGCCGCCGTAGACGCGGGTGCCCCCGTGCAGCGCGATGCCGTTCATGATCGAGCCCATCGCGTGCTCGCGGATGCCGAAGTGCAGCACCCGGCCGTACGGCCCGCCGGGAAACGCCTTGGACTGGCGGTCCTCCGGCAGGAACGACGGCTCGCCCTCCGGCGTGGTGTTGTTCGACTCCGCGAGGTCCGCCGACCCGCCCCACAGCTCCGGCAGGACCGGCGCGATCTTCTCCAGCACCTTTCCCGACGCCTTACGGGTGGCCATCCCCTTGGGGTCTGCGGGGAACTCGGGCAGCGCGTCGGTCCAGCCGTCGGGCAGCCGCCGAGCCGACATCCGGTCCAGCAGCGCCTTCCCGTCGGGGTTGCCCGCGGCCCACCGGTCGAAAATCGACTGCCACTCCGCGTGCGCCGACCGGCCTCGTTCGACGACCTGGCGGGCGTGGGTGAGCACCTCGGGGTCGACGTCGAAGGTCTTGCCCGGGTCGAACCCGAGCAGCTCCTTGGTGCGCGCCACCTCCTCGGCGCCCAGCGCGCTGCCGTGGGCCTTTCCGGTGTTCTGCGCGTTGGGTGCTGGCCACGCGATGATGGTGCGCAGCGC
>JACCUZ010000213.1 GCA_013698395.1 Sporichthyaceae bacterium | reverse complement strand
GTGACCTGCTGGTCGTCCTCGGTGGCGAGGGTCAGCGTTCGCCGTCGGGGTCGACGGCGGTGACGGCGGCCCGGATGCCGTTGAGCAGCCCGAGCCGGTGGTCGTTGGCGGTGACCAGGACGCGGTCGCCGGTCCGGTACTCCCGCTGCCTGTCGCCGCCGCCGGTGGTGAGGGCATCGGGGCCGAGCCGGCCGGCGGTGAGGAGCCGTTCTCGTGTGGTGTCGTTGAGGTCGGTGACGTCGGCGCGGCGGACGGCGAGCATCACCACCCGCTCAACCGACTCGTTCCGACTCGCTTGGTTGACCGGCTCGCGGACCGGGTCGTCGAGGACTACCTGCGGCTGATCGCCGAACCCGGACCGGCCGACGAAGCGAGTCGAGCCGAGCCCTTCGAGCGGGTGGTGATGCTCGCCGTCCGCCGCGCCGACGTGACCGACCTCAACGACACCGCCCGCGCCCGGCTCCTCGAGAGCGGACGGCTCGGCCCCGATGCCGTCACCACCGGCGAGAGCGACATCCAGCGGGAGTACCGGGCCAGCGACCTAGTGCTGGTCACCGCCAACGACCACCGGCTCGGGCTGCTCAACGGCACCCGCGCCGTCGTACAAGCTGTCGACCCCCGACGGCAGACGCTGACCCTCGCCACCGACGACGACCAGCAGGTCATCGTCCCGGTCGAGTGGGCGGCGCGGCATCTCGACCACGGATATGCGATGACCTGCCACAAGGCCCAAGGCGCCACCGTCGAAACCGCCCTGCTCTACGGCGCCGGCGCGCTGACCAGAGAAGCCGGCTACGTCGCGCTCTCCCGCGGCCGGGCCGCGAACCACCTCTACGTCCCCGACGACGTTGACGACGACCGGACGTCGCGCGTCGAGGACGAGCGGCACCTGAACCGGCTCGCCGCAAGGCTCGCCGTCCGGCGCAGCCAGACCCTCGCCACCCGCCAGCTCCCGCGAGATCGCGACAACGGATGGCGACATCTCCGAACCCAGGACCTCAGCCATGCGCGAATTGAAGGGATTTCCAGATGAACGGTGACCCGATCGCTGCGTGGGAGGACCGTCAGTTGCAACTGGTGAGCGATGCGCCATCCGAGGCAGCTGATGCGAACCCGCTCGCGGTCACCGAGGCCGAGCGTGACCGTGACCAATCTGAAGCGATGCCACAAGGCAGGGGTGATGTGGCCCGGATGACCGAGGTCCTCGTCTACGACTACGAGCGGGCGGCCGCGGCACTGGGCATCAGCACGAGCTTTCTGCGCAAGCAGGTCATGGCCGGGCGCATCATGCACAGCAAGCTCGGTCGCAGTGTGCGCTTCACCCGGGCTCACCTGGACGCCTACCTGGCGGCAACAGAGCAGCCCGTGGTGAGTCGGCGACACCGTCGCCGGCTCTAGCCCGGTCCGCTAACGCACCGACCGGAGCGGTTGGTGTCGCTCGATCTTCCCGCCACGGAGCGCGTCGTCGAATGCGTGCGTGACGAACCGGTTCGAGTTCGGGATCAGATGACCGTAGGTGTCGATGGTCGTGGTGATCGACTCGTGTCCGAGCTGCGCCTGTAGATAGGGCAGGTCGGATCCCGCGGCGATCGCCCACGCAACGTAAGTGTGGCGCAGGTCGTGGAACCGTGGCGACTTCCGCAGCCCCGCCTTCTTCGCCGCTTCCAGCGCGAGCACCCAACGTCCTTCGTAGAAGTCGCTCTGGTGCCAGGGGAGCCCACCGGCCCAACGCCGCGCCGGGGAGGCGCCACGCGCCTTTGTGACGAAAACGAAGTCGTCGTAGGCCCGACCTTGGACGAGCCGTCGCAGGACGTCGGCCACCACCTCGCCGAACTCCACCGTCCGTCGCGACTTCGGAGTTTTGGGCTTGCCCAGGTGGTGGCGGCGCATGCTGTGCTTGGGCTTCAGTCGCTTCGCGAGCCACGGTGGGATCTCCTGCTCACCGTCTTCCCCGTCGTCCTTCCATGCCTTCCGGACATGAAGCACGTTGTGCGCAAGGTCAATGTCGTCGACCCAGAGTGCCGAGATCTCGCCGAAACGCAGGCCGGTGCCGACGGTAACCGTGATCATGTCGCCGACGTCCTCGAGCGCGCAGCTGAGCAGTGTCGCGAACTCGGACTCGGTCAGGTAGACGTGCTCGGGCGCCTCCGCCCGGATCGCCTTTCGGGTGGGCGCTGTCCTGGCACACGGGTTGACGTGGATCAGCCCGGCCTCCAGGGCATGCTGGAACACCCCGAACAGCAGCCCGTGGTAGTTCGCCTTTGTCTTGATCGCCCGAGGCCAGTGGATCAGCCAGCGTTTCACGTCAGCCTCACCGGTGCCCTCGATCGTGTCGAAACAGGGAGCGTCGAGAAGGGTGAGCCGGGCCAGCGCTCTGATCTGCGAGCGGTAGCGGGCTCGCTGTCCTGGTGTCAGCTCGACGATCTGCGCGACATAGGCGAGTCCGTAGGTCTCGAAGTCGGTGGAGCTGCTCGGCTCGGGGACCGCTCCGTAGCCGTAGCCGCGCACCCAGCCCTCGGGCCATCGGTTTCCGCCGGCTTCCACCTCGGTCTGGAAGCGCAGCGCTCGGCGCCTGTTGGTGAACGTCTCGGACTCGTAGCTGCCGCCACGCCCGCCCTGGGTCCACTTCACCTTGTAGGTGACGGTGCCGGTCTTGCTTGTGCGCTCGTTCAGCGTGGCCATGTCCGGGTCCCTTCATTCCCGACACACGGTAGTCCCGTTGGGCCTCGGTTGGGCCTCAACTCAACAGAAGCGGCCCCTGACCGCGTTTCCGCAGGTCAGAGGCCTCTTCTTCAGTGTCCGAGGGGGGACTTGAACCCCCATGCCCGGTAAAGGGCACTAGCACCTCAAGCTAGCGCGTCTGCCAATTCCGCCACCCGGACGAGGTGTGATTCGCGGCGATGCTGTCGATCCTGTCGTAGGGCCTGCCGCGCGCAGACAACCCTAGCAAAGCCGATGACCGCACCGACCCCGCTGCGCGACCGGGCGGCCCGACGTACTGACCCGTGGCTGGGGCAGGATGGCCAGACAATCGTCGGGAGGTCACGTGCCCCAGGAAGCGGTCGCGAGCGCGCAGGACGAGGTCGCCGACATATGTCGGGACCTGATCCGCATCGACTCGTCGAACTACGGCGATGGCAGCGGCCCAGGGGAGCGGGCCGCGGCGGAGTACGTCGCGGAGCAGCTGTCCGAGGTCGGCCTAGAGCCGGCAGTCCTGGAGTCGGCCGACCGCCGCACCAGCCTCGTGGTGCGCTGGCCAGGGGAGGACAGCAGCCGCGCGGGTCTGCTCATCCACGGTCACCTCGACGTGGTGCCCGCCGAGGCACGGGACTGGACCCATGACCCGTTCGCTGGTGAGCTGGTCGACGGCTGTGTGTGGGGTCGAGGTGCGGTCGACATGAAGGACATGGACGCCATGGTCCTTTCCGTCGTACGCCAGTGGCGGCGCGAGGGACGGACACCTCCGCGTGACGTGGTGCTGTGCTTCCTCGCCGACGAAGAGGCCGGCGGAAAGATGGGGGCGCACTGGGTGGTCGACCATCACGCCGGCCAGTTCGAGGGAGTCACCGAGGCGATCAGCGAGGTCGGCGGCTTCTCGTTCTCCGTCGGTGACGAACGGGTCTATCTGATCGAGACGGCGCAGAAGGGGATTCGATGGCTGCGCCTGGTTGCCGAGGGCCGAGCGGGCCACGGGTCGATGGTCAACGACGACAACGCAGTCACCTCGCTCGCGGAGGCGGTCGCGCGGATCGGCCGCCACGAGTGGCCGCTGCGCCTCACCCCTACAGTGCAGCGCTTCCTCGAGGAGATGGGCGAGGTGCTCGGCATCGAGGTTGACATCACGGACCCCGAGCCGGCCCTGGCCAAGTTGGGCACCCTTGCGCGGATCGTCGGCGCGACCCTGCGCAACACCGCCAACCCCACCATGCTGAAGGCCGGGTACAAGCACAACGTGATCCCCCAGTCAGCGGAGGCGCTGATCGACTGCCGCTTCCTGGCGGGGTTCGAGGACGAGCTGCTGACGACCATCGACGAGCTGCTCGGTCCGGACGTGCGCCGAGAGGACGTCATCACGGATATCGCTGTGGAGACGACCTTCGACGGGGCATTGGTCGACGCCATGGTTGCCGCTCTGCAGGCGGAGGATCCGGGCGCGCGGGCCGTGCCCTACTGCCTGTCCGGGGGAACCGACAACAAGTCCTTCAGCCTGCTGGGCATCCGCGGATTCGGCTTTGCGCCCCTGCGTCTCCCAGCGGACCTCGACTTCTCCGGGATGTTCCATGGCGTCGACGAACGGGTTCCCGTGGACTCGCTGCGTTTCGGGACCCGGGTGCTGGACCGGTTCCTCGCGACCTGCTGACTACGCGCGTCGCAAACTGACCCGACAGATCAGGTTGTCACGTTTGGCCGGTTCTCGCGGTCAGAACGGTGGGGGGTCGAGCCCGTCGGGACGGGCCTGGGAAGTTCGGCCTGGTGGGCCGGTGGCGGGTTCGAGGACCGGGCGGAGTGGGTCGAGGTACTGGTGCCCGGTCGGGGTGGTCCACAGGTAGGTCCCGTCCGAGTGCTGCTCACAGAACCACCCGGGTTCGTGCTTGCAGAGGTGGTCGGGTTGGCAGAGCGGGCCGAGGTTGTGCTCGGCGGTGGGGCCCTCGGGGAACCGCTGGGTGTGGTCGAGGTGGCAGCGGGCGGCGGGCATCCGGCACCCGGGTCGCCGGCAGCGGCCGTGTTTGGCGATGACCTTGTCCGCCAGCGACTGGGGCGGGGAGTAGACCGAGGTGCCGTAGTCGAGCAGGGTGCCCGACTGCGGGTCCACCAGCAGCCGCCGCCAGGTGGCATCACCGGCGAGCTCCCGGGCCACGGCGGCCGGGATCGGGCCGTAGCCGGCCAGCTCACCGGGCTCCTGGTCCAGGCCGAGCAGCGTTCCCGCGCCGACGGTGACCTGCAGGTGCGGGCGTCGACCGTGCCGGCGCGGCAGGTCGTGGCGGGCGAGGAGGTGCTCCCCGATGTCGGCGAGCACATCGGAGCGGCGCTGGTCCAAGTTCCGGGTATCAGCAGAGTCCTTTGCCTTGTGGGCAAGAGCTGTCAGGCCCTCGAACAGCGCCACGGCGGCGTCGGCGCGCATGGTGGCCCAGATCCCGGCGATGCCGTCGGCGAGCGGAATGAGCTCGACCTTGCGGTCGGCCAGGCAGCGTTCGTGGCGCTTCTCGGTGGCTGTCGAGTCAACGCGCAGAAGCGCACGGTTCACCGACTGCTTGAAGTCGCCCAGCACCTGATGCGGGGCTCTGGCCAAGACCTGACCCTCCACAATGCCCGCCTGCTCGTCAGTGAGGCTGCGCGTGGCGTTGGCCAGCACCCGCAACTTGCCCAGGTCCAGGCGCCCGGCGGCCAGCGCGTCTCGCGCACCCCCGAGC
>JACCUZ010000267.1 GCA_013698395.1 Sporichthyaceae bacterium | reverse complement strand
GTCCAGAAGGCGGGCGACTACTTTGCATCTGGCCTTCGAGCGTCGAAACTGCGTTCTTCGGTGGGTCTACACAAAGGGCAGCCGACGAATAGTCATGCGGGACAAGTCGCACCTCGTCGCGCCCGCGCCCTGGGCCTGGTGCGTCCTCGTTGGCCAATCAGTTAGCACCCAGTCTGCCGAGGGAATCGGAGACGAACCCCAAGTAGCGCCACGACGTCGCCCCGGGCCGGCGGCCGACAGGGAGGGACATTGGCTGCGAGGTGCTTCCCGGCGGAGCCGGAGTTCGAGCACCACACCGAGCGGGCGGTGTGGGAGCGGACGCGTGACCAGCTGCCCGACGACGCCGTCCTTCTTGCGAACCTCCGCTTCACCGACCGCCACGCGGACCTCGAGGCCGACCTCGTCGTGGCCCTGCCGGGAGCCGGCGTCGCGGTGCTCGAGGTCAAAGGCGGTGCCGTGACCCACGACGGCCTGACCTGGCGGCAGACCGGCGGGGGAGCGCAGGACAAGCCGATCGACCCGGCCGGGCAGGCCCGCCGCGCCAAGTACGCCCTGCGCACCCACCTCGACAAGGACGAGCGCTGGCGGAGGCGGCGCGTGCGCTTCGCTCACCTTGTCGTGCTCCCGACCAGCCTGGTCGCCGCGGACGTCAACCCGACCGACTGCCCGCGGTGGATGGTGGTCGACAGCTCGCAACTGGGGGCCCTGGTCGAGGTGATCCGCGACGTTCTCCAACAGCAGGAGTCGCAGAACCCGCCGGCCAGCGCGCAGGACGTCGAGGATTTCGTGGACATCGTCACCGGCCGGCCGGCGTCCCAGCGGGAAGCGGTGGACCTCGCCGCGTCCCGTGAGTTGGAGTGCGACCTGCTCACCCAGCGGCAGGCGAAGATCCTCGATGCGATCCGACTCCTTCCCCGCGTCGAGGTGCGTGGTGGTGCGGGCTCCGGGAAGACGTGGCTCGCGTTGGAGCAGGCCCGCCGGCTGGCCAAGGACGGCAAGCGGGTCGGGCTGCTGTGCTACTCGCGCGGGCTCTCGGCGTACCTGAAGCGCCGGGTCGCGCTGTTGCCGGACGGCCAGCGCCCGGCGTACGTCGGGGAGTTCCACGCTCTCGGTGTCGCCTGGGGCGCGCCGCCCGGGCTGGACGACGACAGCGACTACTGGGAGCACCGGCTGCCGGCGGCGATGGGCGCGGTCGCCCAGCACCTCAGCGACGCGGAGCGCTACGACGCGTTCGTGGTCGACGAGGCGCAGGACTTCGCCGACTCCTGGTGGCCGGCGCTGATCCAAGGTCTGCGCGACCGGGAGCGCGGCGGTCTCTACGCGTTCGCCGACGAGGGGCAGCGGGTCTCTGCCCGCCACGGCCGGCCGCCCGTCGAGCTCATCCCGATGGCGCTGGACGAGAACCTGCGCAACACCAAGCAGATCGCCCAGACGTTCGGCAGCCTCACCCCGACGCAGATGACCTACCGGGGCGCGGAGGGCGTGCCGGTGCGGTTCGTCCCGAGCGCGTCCGCGGACGCGATCGGCGCCGCCGACGACGTCGTGGTTGAGCTGCTCGCCGACGGGTGGAAGCACGAGCACGTCGCGCTGCTGACCACCGGGCACCGCCACCCCGTGCAGGTCGAGCAGCAGGCCCACGGCCACGACGCCTACTGGGAGTCCTACTGGGCCGGTGACGACGTGTTCTTCGGCCATGTGCTCGGGTTCAAGGGTCTGGAACGGCCGGTGGTGGTGCTCGCCGTCAACGGCTTCCGCCACGGCGAGGAGCGGGCACGGGAGATGCTGTACGTCGGCCTGAGCCGGGCCCGTGACCTCCTCGTCGTGTGCGGCGACCCGGGCGTGATCCTGGCCGTCGGCGGGGTGGGCGTGCTGAACCGCCTGACGACCTGAGCCGCGACACTGGCGGCGGGCGCTCAGCCCGCGTCTTCGGTCCAGGTCGCTGAGAGGTTCGGCAGGCTGGACACCAGCCGGAGCTCTCGACGCGGCGACTGCCCATCGGTGGCGGTGCTCACGACCGTGTAGCCGCCCTCGATCTGGTGCCACCAGATGAGGCGGTCGTCGACGGTCCACCCGATGAGCCGGTCGTCGGCGGGTCGGGTGACAGCGTCGGTTGTCCTGCCAGTTTCGGAGTCCAGCAGCAGCCACTGCCGCTCGCCGTCGCGGGACCGCGTCGCACCCATCGCGAAACTCGACAGGTCCGGCGCGGCTGCCCACCCGTGCGCCAGGAGGAGGTCGTCCTTCACATGGACCCCCCGCCTGGCCCGCGGCTCCGGCTCGAGGTCGACCCGGGTGGCTCCGTTATGCTCGAGCACCAGCACGCCGGAACCGTCATCGCTCCAGACGACAGGGACCAGTGCGCTTGAGGCAGCGCTGGTCGTGACCGGCAGCGTTGTGGGCGGAGTGCCGTCGAGCGGTACGAGGGTGAGCTCGATCAAGTCCACCTGGTTGTCCACCGCGGAAGCCACGGTGCCACCGTCAGGTGACACGGAGGGCAAGCGGTGCTGTCGGCCTGGGACGCTGACGTCCGTCGCCTCGCCGTCGACGCTGCTCACCAGGGTCGCCTTCCCGGGCCGGCCGAACGAGAGCACTGTTCCGCCGGCGGACAGCACCGGCAGCGCCCCCGGGAGGGAGTCGACCCGAACCGGCAGGCGAGCCGCCCTGCCGCTTCCCGTCACCAGCCAGGCGGTGCCAGTGTCCAGGTCCACGACGCTGAGCGCGGCTCCGCCGAGCCCGCCGGTGGCTGCCTCGGCCAGGTCGACGGTCGGTACCGGCGTCGGCGTCCGCTCCGCCGGTGGTGCGGCGTCCGGGTCGGACGGTGACGCCAGCAACAGCGCGGCCGCCACGATGGCCACCATCGGGACGCCAACTGAGGCCGCTCGGCGACGACGGCGCATGACCCGCGTCCGGGCCCGCACCCGCGGGCCGAGGTCGACGACGGTCACCTCCTCCGCGATGTGCTGCAACGTGCCGCGCAGCTGCTTGTCGGTCATCTGGGGCTCTCCTCTGCGGCCAGCATCTCCGGCACGACCCGGCGCAGGCGCGACAGGCCGCGGGCGTTGTGGCTTCGGACTGTGCCCACCGAGCACCCCAGCATCTCTGCCACCTCACCCTCGGGACGGTCCTCGAAGTAGCGCAGCACCAGCACCGCGCGCTGGCGGGGCGGCAGCTGCAGCAGCGCGGCGCGGACCCGGTCGGACTCGGCCAGCACGTCGACGAAGTCCGGTGCGGCTGGCCTCCTCGGCTCCGGCAGCTCCGCGGCAAGGACCTCAGCGACCTTGCGTCGCCGCCACCACGACACGTGCTCCCGGTAGAGCACCGTCCGGACGTACGGCTCCGGATGACCCTTCGCGACGATGCGCCCCCACCGCAGGCTCGCCTTCACCAGGGCCGACTGCACCAGGTCCTCCGCGAGCTGCTGGTCCCCGGTCAGCAGGTAGGCCGACCGGAGCAAGGCACCCGTTCGGGCCGCCACGAATGCGTCGAACGAGCCCTCGTCGTCGATCGAGCCTTCGCCGTCCACCGCCCCTCCTGCCTGCAGATCTCGGCTTGCCACGGCCACCTCACCAGTCGGCAGGTCGCTCTGCATGCCTTTCAGGGGCAGTAGAGGTCGGCGGGGTCGAGCTCGAGGAAGGGATGCGGTCCGCGCATGTCCGCCGGGTCACCGAGCG
>JACCUZ010000261.1 GCA_013698395.1 Sporichthyaceae bacterium | reverse complement strand
CCGACGAGGGCGCCGCTCGCCACCGGCTGCCGTCGCATCGCTAGGCCGAGACGGCCTCAGCGTCATCGAGCAGGCCGCGGGTCTTCGCGGGGTCGAGCGGGATGCCCGGGCCCATGGTCGTCGACATCGTCGCCTTGCGGATGTAGCGGCCCTTCGAGGCGGCCGGCTTGAGCCGCAGGATCTCCTCGAGCGCCGCCCCGTAGTTCTCCACCAGCGCCGCGTCGTCGAAGGACACCTTGCCGATGATGAAGTGCAGGTTCGCGTTGCGGTCGACCCGGAACTCGATCTTGCCTCCCTTGATCTCGGACACCGCTCGCGCGACGTCGGGGGTGACCGTCCCGGTCTTCGGGTTCGGCATCAGGCCGCGCGGGCCGAGGACCCGGCCCAACCGGCCCACCTTGCCCATGAGGTCGGGAGTCGCGACCACCGCGTCGAAGTCCAGCCGGCCCTTGGTGACCTCGTCGATCAGGGCGTCGTCACCGACGATGTCGGCGCCGGCCGCCCGGGCCTGCTCGGCCCGCTCGCCGGTGGCGAAGACCAGGACCCGGGCGGTCTTGCCGGTGCCGTGCGGCAGGTTGACCGTGCCTCGGACCATCTGGTCGGCCTTGCGCGGGTCCACACCCAGGCGCATCGCGACCTCGACGCTCGAGTCGTAGGACGTGGTCGAGGTCTCCTTGGCCAGACGGACAGCCTGGAGAGGCGGGTAGAGGGCGTCAGCGCGGATCTTCTCGGCGGCGGCGCGGTAGGACTTGCTGCGCTTCATGGTCTGCTCCTTGGTGGTGTGCAGTCGTGGTACGTCGGGCCAGCGCGGCCCTCCCACGGTGGTGCGGTGGCTAGCCCTCGACCGTGATCCCCATCTGGCGGGCGGTGCCGGCGATGATCTTCTCGGCGGCGTCGAGGTCGTTGGCGTTGAGGTCGGCCATCTTGGTCTCGGCGATCGCGCGCACCTGGTCGCGCGTGAGCCGGGCGACCTTGGTCTTGTGCGGCTCGCTGGAGCCCTTCTCGATGCCGGCTGCGGCCAGGATCAGCCGGGCAGCGGGTGGCGTCTTCGTGATGAAGGTGAACGACCGGTCCTCGAAGACCGAGATCTCCACCGGCACGACTTGCCCGCGCTGGGACTCGGTCTGGGCGTTGTAGGCCTTGCAGAACTCCATGATGTTGACGCCGTGCTGCCCCAGCGCCGGTCCGACCGGTGGTGCTGGGGTGGCCGCACCCGCCTGGATCTGCAGCTTGATGACCGCAGCGAGCTTCTTCTGCTTGGGGGGCATTCTGTGTGGTCCTTTGTCCTAGAGCTTCTGCACCTGGCTGAACGACAGCTCGACCGGCGTCTCGCGGCCGAAGATCGACACCAGCACCTTGAGCTTCTGGGAGTCGGCGTGGATCTCGCTGATGGAGGCCGGCAACGTCGCGAACGGACCGTCCATCACCGTGACAGACTCGCCGACCTCGAAGTCCGCGGCGCGCGTCTCGGCGACCTGCGGTCGCTTCTCCTGCTCCGGCGCGAGGAACTGCAGCACCTCGTCCAGGGACAGCGGCGACGGTCGGTGGGTGTGGCCCACGAAGCCGGTGACGCCGGGGGTGTTGCGCACGGCCGACCATGACTCGTCGGTGAGGTCCATGCGCACCAGGACGTACCCGGGCAACAGGTTCTGCTTGACCATCTTGCGTTGGCCGTTCTTGACCACCGACTCCTCGCGCTGGGGTACCTCCACCTGGAAGATGTAGTCCTCCATGTTCAACGACTGGGTGCGGGTCGTGAGGTTGGTCTTCACGCGGTTCTCGTAGCCCGCGTAGGAGTGCACGACGTACCAGTCACCGGGGGCACGGCGCAGCGCGGCGCGCATCTCCTCGACCGGGTCGACCTCCTCGGGCGCGGCCGGCTCCTGAGCAGGCTCGTCCTGCTGATCCGCTACGTCGGGCGGGCTGCTGGTCTCGGACACGGTGGTCGTCACTTCCTGACTGAGGGTCTGTGCACTAGCGGGTGGTACGGGCGGGGTCGGTCAGCCGAAGATGCCGAGGACCGCCTTGGCGAAGCCGAAGTCGAGCACGCTGACGTAGGCGATGACCATGAGCACGAAGACGATGACCACGGAGGTGTAGGTCACCAGCTCCCTACGCGTGGGCCAGATGACCTTGCGCAGCTCGGCGACGACCTGGCGGTAGAACAGCGAGACACGGGCCGGCAGCGGCTTCTTGGCCTGCCGGTCGCTCGAGGGAGTGCGGTCCTCCCGCGTCTCTGTCACGTCTTCTCCACCATCGGTTGGAACATCGCAGGGCCGGAGGGACTCGAACCCCCAACCACCGGTTTTGGAGACCGGGACTCTACCAATTGAGCTACGACCCTTCGCCGGTCGCGGAACGACCCGCACGCTCTTGACTTCCCGACCTCGGGGCGTGCTGGCGCAGGGGCTGATCAGCCACCGAGGAAGGAGTCTACGCACACCGGCGCGGTCCGGTCGAACCGTGAGCGGTGCGGTCGGCGCGGCCGGTGGGGTGGCAGCATGGCCACATGAGCCAGCACAGCCAGCCGGCCCGGGTGTCCCAGCGCATCGGTGCCATCACCGAGTCCGCGACGCTCGCGGTCGACGCCCGGGCGAAGGCGCTCAAGGCCGGCGGTCGGCCGGTGATCGGGTTCGGGGCGGGCGAGCCGGACTTCCCGACCCCGAAGGCCGTCGTGGAAGCCGCCGCGGCGGCCTGCCACGACCCGCGCTGGCACCGGTACACACCCGCGGGTGGGCTGCCCGAGCTCAAGGAGGCGATCGTCGCCAAGACCGCGCGGGACTCCGGCTACCAGGTCTCCGCCGAGCAGGTCCTGGTCACCAACGGCGGGAAGCAGGCGGTCTACCAGGCGTTCGCGGCGCTGCTCGACCCGGGCGACGAGGTGCTGCTGGTGGCGCCCTACTGGACGACGTACCCGGAGTCGATCCGGCTCGCCGGCGGGGTCCCGGTCGAGGTGCACACCGATGAGCAGGCGGGCTACCTCGTGACGGTCGCCCAGCTCGAGGCCGCTCGCAGTGACCGCACCAAGGTGCTGCTCTTCGTCTCCCCCTCGAACCCGACCGGAGCCGTGCACACGCCCGACCAGGTCGAGGAGATCGGACGCTGGGCGGCTGCCTCCGGGCTGTGGGTGCTGACCGACGAGATCTACGAGCACCTGGTCTATGGCGACGCGAAGTTCGCCTCGATGCCGGTGCGCGTCCCGGAGCTGGCCGATTGGTGTGTCGTGGTCAACGGTGTCGCCAAGACCTACGCCATGACCGGCTGGCGGGTGGGCTGGCTCCTCGGTCCGACCGACGTGGTCAAGGCCGCGACGAACTTGCAGTCCCATGCGACCTCCAACGTCGCCAACGTCAGCCAGGTGGCTGCGTCGGCCGCGCTTCGAGGGGACCTGTCGGCCGTCGAGGAGATGCGCCGGGTCTACGACCGCCGCCGCCGCACGATCGTGGCGATGCTGCGCGACATCCCGGGCATCGAGTGCCCCGAGCCGCTGGGAGCCTTCTACGTCTACCCGTCCGTCAAGGGCGTGCTGGGCCGAGAGATCCGTGGTCGCACGCCGTCAACGAGCGCGCAGCTGTGCGAGCTGGTGCTCGACGAGGCGGAGGTGGCGGTGGTTCCGGGCGAGGCATTCGGCACGCCCGGCTACGTCCGACTGTCCTACGCCCTCGGCGACGACGACCTGGTCGAGGGCGTGACCCGCCTGGGCAAGCTGCTCGCCGACGCCCGCTGACGGGTGCCCGCCCAGCGGAGCCTGAGGGCGCTGCCGAAGGCCCATCTCCACCTGCACTTCACCGGTTCGCTGCGACCCGCGACGCTGCGGTCGCTGGCTGCGCGACACGGCGTACGGCTGCCGGAGACTCTGCAGGCGGTCGACGGGGCTCACCCGCCGCAGCTGCGGGCGACCGACGAACGCGGGTGGTTCCGGTTCCAGCGCCTTTACGACTCCGCCCGAGCGGCGGTGCGCGGCGAGGCCGACGTTCGCCAGCTGCTCCTGGAGGCGGCGGAGGACGAGCGGGCGGAAGGCTCGGGCTGGTTGGAGATCCAGGTCGACCCGACCACCTACGCCCCATGGCTCGGCGGCCTGACACCAGCCGTAGAGGCCGTCCTCGAGGCGGCCCGGCGCGCCAGCGACGCCACCGGCGTGGGGATCGGGCTCGTCATCGCCGCCAACCGCACCCGCCATGCGCTCGACGCCAGAACACTGGCCCGGTTGGCGGCCCTGCACGCCGGACACGGCGTCGTGGGGTTCGGGCTGTCCAACGACGAGCGGCGAGGAGTCACCGGAGACTTCGCGCCGGCGTTCCGGATCGCGGCGCGCGCCGGCCTGCTCCCGGTGCCCCAC
>JACCUZ010000177.1 GCA_013698395.1 Sporichthyaceae bacterium | reverse complement strand
GGGTGCCGCTGGTGATCGAGCAGGAGGCGGCGCTCGGGCCGCCGATGGTCCAGGTGCCTGCCGGCAGCGTGTCGGTCAGGGTCACGCCCGTCGAGTCACCGGTGCCGGCGGCGCTGACGACGATGGTGAAGGTGGCGGTGCCACCGGCACTCACCGCGGCGCTGGCGGTCTTCTCCACCGAGACGTCCGGGCAGTTCACGAGGATCGTGGCCGGCCCGGCGTTGCTGCTGCCGTCGTTCGTGGTGCTCGCGCTGGCGCTGTTGCTCACCGTGCCGCAGCTGGCGGTGGTCGTCGGCGAGCTGAGGTGCACGGTGGCGCTCCCGGCGGGAGCGAGCGAGCCGAAGTTGCAGGTGAGGACACCGCTGGTGATCGAGCAGCCGGCGACGGCCGGGGAGATCGTCCAGCTGGTGCCCGCGGTCGTCGGCAGGGTGTCGGTGATGGTCACACCGGTCGCCGTGCCGGCACCGCTGTTGGTGACGGTGAGGGTGTAGCCGATGGTGCTCCCGGCGGTGACCGTGGCCGCGTCAGCGGTCTTGGTCAGGCCGATGGCACCGCAGTTCACGGTGACCGCGGCGGTCGAGCTGTTGTTGGTGCTCACCGCGTCGACCGCGGCCGCGACCCGTGCGGTGTTGCTGATGCTCGGGCAGTCTGTGGCGACCGTGGTACGGCTGAGCGTCACGGTGCGGGTGGTGCCGTTGGCAATCGTGCCGAAGTTGCAGTTGAGGGTGCCGCTGGTGATCGAGCAGGAGGCGGCGCTCGGGCCGCCGATGGTCCAGGTGCCTGCCGGCAGCGTGTCGGTCAGGGTCACGCCCGTCGAGTCACCGGTGCCGCCGGCGCTGACGACGATGGTGAAGGTGGCGGTGCCACCGGCACTCACCGCGGCGCTGGCGGCCTTCTCCACCGAGACGTCCGGGCAGAGGACGGTCGTGCTCACGGTGTTCGACGTGAGCGGACCCGGCGTCAGCGTGGACGAGTTCGTGACGGTCCCGCATGCCGCGAGGGTCGGGGTGACATTGATGGTGATCGTCGGCGATGCGCCCGCAGCGACCGAGCCGAGCGCACACGTCACGGTCTGGCCCGACACGGAGCAGGTGCCCTGCGTCGGAACCGCGCTATTGATCGTCAGACCGGTCGCGATGGTGTCGCTGACGGAGACACCGGCCTGAGCGCCGGTGCCTGTGTTGCGGACGGTGATGGTGTATGAGTAGGGCGTACCGAGCGTGGCCGTCGCCGGCCCGCTCTTGCTGATCGCGAGCGTCGCGAACGGCAGGATGCCCGCCGGCTGGATGCTCCGGTCCTGGTTGCCGATCGAGTACGGGTTGCAGTTCGTCCCGATGCATTCCACTCCGGAGACGACGCCCACGTGGACCGGCGCACCGCTGATGCTGCTGACGCCGCCGTATGCGCCGAAGGGCTTCGCGAGCTCACCGCAGAAGTACAGCGTCGCGGTGGTGGTGCCGATCGGCTTCGTGTAGGTCACGGTGATCGTCTGGGTCTCGGTCGTCGCAGTCGGGTCCGGAACGGGGCCGGTGGTGATGACGGAGGTGCTGCCGACCGTCCCGCTGTCGATCGTCCCGTTGGAGCCCAGATCGACGGCGAAGTTCTCCAGCTCCCAGTAGCCATAGTTCCCTGCGCGGAAGTGGTCGTACTCGAGGACGACGGTCTCCGAGGTGGCGCTCGGATCGAGGTTGGTCATGACGAGCTTGAAGGGGACGCAGTCGCCCTCGCGGTACGCCGAGTTGTTCTTGTTCAGGTCCCCGTGGATGTATGTCCCACTGGGGTAGTCCGCATTGCTGATGTATTTGGTGGTGCGCTGAAAGAGCGACGTGTTCGGCGTGGTGACCGCCGTCGCGCTGGACCCCGGCGCATCGACGCCGACCAGGGAAAGTGCCATGAACGCTCCGTTATTGAGCGCCAGCAAGAGTGACATGACAGCGACGAACAACGAGCGATGACTGGTCTTCACGAGAGGCCTCCCCAACGCGCACTAAATAGATTTGTCGAAGTGACTCGACTTCGTGTGCTCAAGTTAGGG
>JACCUZ010000172.1 GCA_013698395.1 Sporichthyaceae bacterium | reverse complement strand
CAGCTCGCGCTGGTCGGTCCGTTCCGGGTCGGTCGGCATCGGCTTGCCCCGGTTGAGGTTCGGCCGGCACACCACGACCGGGACACCGGCGTCGATGAGCCTGTTCGCGAGGATGCGTGGGTCGTACGGCGCGGCGCTCACGAGACCCACCGACCGATCGCGGTGGCGTATGTGGTCGCGGTGCCACCGCGGGCCATCACCGCGTCACGGAACCGTTCCGCGGACCCGAGCCGCCAGAACAGTTTGGTAACGGACTGGTCGCGGACGTCGGTGTAGCGGACGGCGTACAGCCGCCGACCCTTCGGCGGGCCGGGCGGGCCGACGCACAGGCTGGGGCTCCTCATGCCGACCACCGGCGGGCCATGCCGCGCAGCTGCTCGCGGTCGTACTCCTCGAGCTCGAGTTGTCGGTCCCAGGCGGCGGCATCGGTGACCAGGTCGTAGATCTGCCGTACCGTGCACGGCTGGTTCGCGGCTACCAGCTCATGCAGGGCTGAGCGGAACGTCTCCATCTGGACCCGGGTCCGCCGTGCCTTTGTCTTGCTAGCGTCACTAATCGCCGGCAAAGCCAAGATGGCGCGCCCGTCGGCGGTCGGCGGTATCTTGCTGTTCAGGTCTTCGCCGGCCTTGTGCGCCCCGTCATTCTGCCGAGTGACGGGGTGTGCTGCCGTCACGCCGCCGGGGTTGGCTCGTTGGCGTACCGCTCCTCGATCGCCAACACGTCCTCTTCGCGGTACATCACGCGACGGCCGAGCTTGAAGCTCCTGGGGCCGGTGCCCTGGTGGCGGTAGAACCTGAGTGTCGCCTCGGGGATGCCGGTCATCGCCGACACGTCGGGAATCTTCAACGGTGCACCCATCACTGTTCTCCTTGGAACGAAGGTGCTGACCTACTCATGGGGGAAACTCTATACGCGATTCCACTAGCCAATCAACCCCATACGCAGGTAGGGTGCTGCGTGTGAAGGAGATTCCAGAGACGCCCGAAAGACTGTTCGGGGCGCGGTTCGCTGAGCTGCGCCGTCAGAACAAGTGGACGCAGCAGCAGGTGACAGACGCGATGGTCGAGCGCGGCTTCTCGTGGAGCGCGACCACGGCGACCAAGACGGAGGCGGGCTCTCGACCCATCCGGGTCGACGAGGCAGTGGCACTGTGCGAGCTGTTCGACGCCACACTCGGCGACCTCGTTGGCGAGACCGCGGAGAGGCGCGCGCGCTTTGCGCTCGCCCGTGCGGCGGCGCGGGAGAAGGCGGCGCAGGTCGAGGTTGACAGGTGGACGATGGAGCGCGACCAGGCGCGAGAGCAGCGCGACACTCTCGCAGCCCGGTACAACAAGCTGCAGGGCTTCACCTCGACCGCCGAGGACTTGGAGGGCGGCGATGGCGTCGATCAGCAAGCGCCCTGACGGCAGGTGGCGCGCCCGCTACCGCGAGGACAACGGCCGCGAACACGCGAAGCACCACGCCCGCAAGGTGGACGCGCAGCGGTGGCTCGACGAGCAGACCGCGAGCCTCGTCACCGGCATGCACGTCTCACCTCGAACCGCGCGGACGACCGTAGGGGAGTGGTGCGGCACCTGGCTGGACGGCTATGGCAGCCGCCGCGCGTCGACCGTCCGGCAGGCCGAGGTGCACTTGGCCCGGATCGTCGCAGCGTTCGGCCCGATGCCGCTGTCGGCGGTCCGCCCGTCGAACGTGAAGGCGTGGACCGCGCAGCTGCGGGCCGAGGGCTTGGCCGACTCCTACGTGTACGCGCTGCACGCCCGACTCGCGCAGGTGATGGGCGACGCTGTGCACGACGGGATCATCGCCCGGTCGCCGTGCTCGAGGCGGACGTCACCGGGAGCAGGGTCCCAGCGCGCCTATGTGGCGACCACCGGCCAGGTGTGGGCGCTGCACGACGCGATGCCCGAGCACCTGCGGGCGGCGATCCTGCTCGGTGCGTTCACCGGGCTGCGGCTGGCCGAGGCGTGTGGTCTGCGGGTCGCCGACGTCGACTTCATGCGCGGCGTGGTGCACCCGGTGGTGCAGTATCCGGCTGAGCCGCTCAAGTCCGAGACGTCGCGTACGTCGGTCCCGATCCCGGCCGAGCTGGCGGCGATGCTGTCGGCGCATGTGGCTCGCTGGCGGGCTGAGACGCTGCTGACGGACGTCTACGGCCACCAGCTTGCACCGTGGACGCTGGAGCGCGCCGTACGGGCCGCGAGGGGCACGGTGGACGGGCTGCCGGCGGGCTTCCGCTTCCACGACCTGCGCCACTATCTGGCGTCGCTGTTGATCGCCTCGGGCGCCGACGTGAAGGTCGTGCAGGCGCGGCTCCGGCACGCCTCGGCCAAGACCACGCTCGACACCTACGGGCACCTCTGGCCCGACTCCGACGACAGCACGCGGGCTGCGATCGGCGCCGTTCTCGCAGACCGCGCAAACGACAGGAAGACAGCACAGTGAACGAGATCAAGATCGACGACCACATCGATGCTCACGAGCGGTTGGCCCTACTCGCCATCGAGGCCACCGATAGGCAGGACCCCGACGTCCTGGAGGAGATCGTCGACAAGGCGGACAACGTGGCCCTGCTGTTGCAGTTGGCGATCGCGCACGCCGAGGACCGGGCGCTCCGAGGAGAGGCGCCGGGTCCTTCTGCGGACTGATTGCGGACTAGACGACGCCTCGCCGGGCATCGCCGCAGGTCAGACGGGGTGTAGGGCCTAGATGTCGTAGTAGAGCTCAAACTCGTGCGGGTGTGGGCGCAGCCGCATCGGGTCGATCTCCTGCGTGCGCTTGAAGTCGATCCACGTCTCGATCAGGTCGCTGGTGAAGACGCCGCCCTCGAGCAGGTAGTCGTGGTCGCGCTCGAGCCTGTCCATCACGGCCGGCAGCGATGCGGGCACGGTGTCCACGTCGGCGAGCTCGTCGGGAGGCAGCTCGTACAGGTCCTTGTCGATCGGCGTGGGCGGCTCGACCTTGTTCTTGATGCCGTCCATCCCGGCCAGCAGCATCGCCGAGAACGCCAGGTACGGGTTGCTGCTCGGGTCGGGACAGCGGAACTCGATGCGCTTGGCCTTCGGGTTCGCCCCAGTGATCGGGATGCGTACGCAGGCCGACCGGTTGCGCTGGCTGTAGACCAGGCTGACCGGCGCCTCGAACCCAGGCACCAACCGGTGGTAGGAGTTGACCGTCGGGTTGGTGAACGCCAGCAGGCTCG
>JACCUZ010000171.1 GCA_013698395.1 Sporichthyaceae bacterium | reverse complement strand
GGGTGCCGGCGTGGCGCAGGAGTTCGCCCAGAGGCGGACCGGCGCGCGCGGCGCGCTGCTGTACGAGTCCTGCATGCCGATCACGGGCGAGTGGGCTCTCGGGCCGTGGCCGGACGGGGTACCGGTGCAGATCCATGGCATGGACAAGGACCCGTTCTTCGCACTGGAGGGCGACATCGACGCAGCCCGCGAGCTCGTCGAGACGGTCGGGTCCGAGCTGGCCGAGCTGTTCGTCTACCCGGGCGACCGGCACCTGTTCGCCGACAGCTCGCTGCCGTCGTACGACGCGGACGCGGCAGCTCTGGTGGTGCAGCGCTCGCGGGAGTTTCTCGACCGGGTTGGCTGACGCTCGACTGTCCCGGCGGACATCCCGGGACACATCTGTGGTTTCAGAGGCCTGCTGTGGCGACGTTGTCGCCACTTCTGCCCCTGCCGCCCCATTTGTGTCCCAGGATCAGGGCGGGCGAATCGCGGCCCGGACCGCGCCCCGGACCGCGGCCCGTACCGCGGCCCGTACCGCAGAGCGTTTCCGCGGAAACGTGCTCGGCGAGCGCCGCGGGGGTCCAACGCCCGCCCGATCGGGCGGGACACCACAAACTGCGAGCGCGTACCTGCCTCTTCCGCCGACGGGCCGGAAGGTGCAAGGCTGGTAAACAACACGAACACCAACGAGGAGCTGCCATGCAGGCACAAGTGGGCGACCGGCTGCACGTGCACGGACGGGTTGTCGGCACCCCCGACCATACGTCAGAGATCATCGAGATCCGGGGGCGCGACGGAGCGCCGCCGTACCTCGTCCGCCATGACGACGGGCACGAGGCGCTGGTCTTCCCGGGCACGGACGCCTTGGTGGAGCACCCGACCAAGGACGAGCACACCTGAGGCCGGTCGGGCGGGCGGCCCGGCGTACGGGAGACGGGCGATGAAGCTGCCACACCCGTTCGTCGAGCCCACCCAGCGCCGCATTCGGGTGCGTCTGGGCGGCACGGTGGTTGCCGACTCCCAGCGTGCCCAGCTGCTGGTGCAGTACGGGCCTGGCGGCCTGCCGACGTACTTCGTTCCGCTCGACGACGTGGGCCCCGATGGCCCTCGTCGACGAGTCGGGCGACCAGGACGGGCGACGCCGCTGGACCGTCACGGCTGGTCGGACCCGCGCGGACGGCGCCGCGTGGACCCACCCCGACCCGACGGGTGACTTCTCCGCCCTCGACGGGCACGTCACCTTCTCGTGGCGGCAGCTGGAGTGGTTCGAGGAGGACGAGCGGGCACTGGTTCACGCCCGCGACCCGACCAAACGGGTGGACACCCTGCGGAGCTCGCGCCGGGTCGACGTACGCGTCCACGGCGAGCTGGTTGGCTCAAGCGTCCGGCCGCTGCTTCTCTTCGAGACGTCGCTGCCGGTGCGTTACTACCTGCCGTTCGAGGACGTTCGAACGGACCTGTTCTTGCCGAGCAACCTCGTCACGATATGCCCGTACAAGGGCACGGCGCGCTTCTGGTCAGTCCGTATCGAGGACACGGTGGTGCCGGACCTGGCATGGAGCTATCCGGACCCCATCCCGGAGAACCCGAAGATCAAGGATTTGGTCTGCTTCTTCAACGAGCGGGTCGATCTCACGGTGGATGGGGTGAGCCAGGAACGCCCGGACACGCCGTGGGCGCAACCCCCGGCGCCGACCATCGACGGCGTTCCTGGCAGTGACCGGTAGAGGGGCGCGCCCGCCTCAGGCAAGGGCGAGGCTGAGGTAGTCGGTCTGTTGCTGCTTGCGCATGATCACGTGCTCGAGCAGGTGCTCGAGGGCCTCGCTTCGGGGCTCCTGCCCGGAGTGCGGAATCACCGCGTGCAACGCCGCGACGACCTCGTGCTCATGCTCGATCAGGCGGGCCAAGACGTCTGCCGCCTTGCCTGCGGGCTCGAGGACGCCCACCTCGACCTTGGGAGCACCCCCGAGCGCGGTGAGCTTCTCCGTCAGGAGGTAGGTGTCCTCGAGCTCGTGCTGCACGAACTGCCGCAGCTGGTTCTTCGCCCCCACTCCCGGCATCCCGGTCAAGGCCCCGGCAAGCAGTGTCATCTCGACAAGGGAGCGCGCTTGGAGGGCGAGTGCCTTCCCGAGCGCCTTGCGAACGGCCGTCTCGTCCATCGGTTCCCGGTCGTCGGCCGGCTCCTGGTCAGGCATGGCGGCGACGTTACCCACCACCCCGGCGGCTACTCGCGCCAGACCAGGACGACCGCCCGGTCGTCGTTATGGGCTGCCGCCACCCGGTCGATCAGCTTGCGGGCTCCGTGGCGGAAGCCGCGGGTGACGACCAGTCGCTCCGCCTCACCGAGCAGCTTGTCGATGCCGACCGAAATGTCCTGGCCCGGTTTCTCGATCAGCCCGTCGGTGAACAGCAGCAGGGCGTCTCCGCGGTCCAGCCGGCCGCGCTCGCTGACGAACTTCGCGTCAGGGAAGACGCCGAGCAACGGCCCTTCGCTGGCCTCGCTCGCCCGCCACCGGCCCGACCCCGCGGCAAACTGCACGGCGGGCGGGTGACCCGCCACCGACACGACGTACTCCCCGCTCGCCAGGTCGACCACGACGTGGGCGACAGTGGCGAAACCTTCTTCCCACTGCTGGCGGAGAAGATAACGGTTGGTGGCGGGCAGAAAGTCCTCGGGCGGGACGGAGCCGAGCAGCCCACCGAAGGCCCCCGACAGCAGCAGCGACCGGGTTCCGGCCGCCACGCCCTTACCAGAGACGTCGACCAGCGCGACCTCGAGTTGCTGGCCGTCTTCGGACCTGGTGGCCACCAGGAAGTCCCCCGAGAACGAGGCACCGCCGGCTGATCGGAGCACCACCTCTGCCGCCCAGCCCTCCGGCAGGGCCGGCATCTCTCCCTGGGCCGTAAGCCGGTCGCGCAGGTCGACCAGCATCGAGTCACCGCGGGTCCCCTGCACCCCGAGCCGGGCCCGACTCCGCGCGAGCAGGTGGACCAGGGCGGCGGTGGCGCCGACGACCAGGATCGGCCCGGGGCGGATGGCACCGGCCCGGACGACCTCCAGAACCAGGACCGCGGCCACGACCACGTCGAGCAGAAGCAGACTGCGCACGCTGAGCAGGAAGCCACCGATGAGGACGACCAGCACGAGGGTGGACTGGGGGAACCACATGGGGTTCTGCAGATGCAGTGCCCCCAATGCCGCAGCGCCGAGGCTCAGGAGGACGAGCACCAAACCTTCAGAGTGGGCGGCGTTGCGCCGTAGGTAGGTCGTCAGCCGCCACCGCAGCCTCGACCCGGCGCCACGGCGAGGGTGGCGCCGACGTTCGGTGCTCGCCATGGTCAGCACGGTACCGATCGTGACAGACCGTGACTCGCGGTTAGGCGGATCGTCCCCCGATCACCCGGCTGATCTCGGTGGCTAGACTGCCGACGCTCTGATAAGCACCACACATGAGCGCAGCATCAGTGGGCAGGCGGAGCTGGCCGGTGCGGACGCTAGGAAGCGAGGACCGGGCCAGCTTCCTGTCCGTCGACAGCCATGCGTTCGGCGCCACGATGCCCGGCGAGCTGATCGAGTCCGAGCGGGACACTTTCGAGGAGGCGCGTGGCATCGGTGCGTACGCCGGGGACGACCTCGTCGGTATCGCCACCGCGTACTCCTACCGCCTCTCCGTCCCCGGCGCCGTGGCGCCGGCGGCCGCGGTGAGCTGGGTCGGTGTTCTGCCCACCCACCGCCGGCGTGGCGTGCTCTCCGCGCTGATGGCCCACCAGATCCACAGCGTGCACGAGGCGGGGATTGAGCCGCTCGCGATCCTCTGGGCCTCCGAGCCGCAGATCTACGGGCGCTATGGGTACGGGAGCGCGACGCGGGCCTACTCCTGCACGGTTCCTCGGGACAGCCGGGCGCTGCAGGCCGGTGTCCCGCACGACCCGGAACTGCGGCTGCGGCTGGCGGATCCCGCGAACTGGGCGCTGACCGCCGAGGTCTATGCCGCCGTCGCTGCAGCCCGCCCAGGGGTGCCGGAGCGGGACGAGCGGTGGTGGCGGCGGGCGGTACGTGACATCCCTGCATTGCGGGAGGGTCGCTCCGAGCTGCGCTGCGTCATCGCTGAGGACGACCACGGCGTCCGGGGCTACGCGCGTTACGCCACCAAGCAGGACTTCGCCGACTTCGGTGCTGGGGTGGTCTTCGTGCGCGAGGTGATGGCCACCGATGCCGCCGCGCTGGCAGCGCTCTACCGCTACCTGTTCGACCTCGACCTGATGGCTAGCACCGAGCTGTGGAACGTCCCGGTCGACGACCCTCTGCTGCACTGGTTGACCAACCCGCGTAGGGCCAAGCCCGTGCTCGGCGACGCGCTCTACGTGCGGCTGGTCGACCTGCCTCGAGCGTTGTCCAGCCGGACGTACGCAGTGGAGCTGGACGTCGTCCTCGACGTCGTCGATGAGCTGTGCCCCTGGAACGCCGGCCGGTGGCGCCTCGCCGGCGGGCCGGCGGGGGGCGGCTGCGAACGCAGCACAGCCCCAGCAGACCTGTCCCTCGACGTGACCCAGCTGGGAGCGGCCTACCTGGGAGGATTTGCGTTGGCCGAGCTGGCCGCCGCTGGTCAGGTCAGCGAGCTGGTGCCAGGCGCGCTGCCCTTGGCAACCAGCGCCTTCGCCCACAGCCCGGCGCCGTGGGCTCCAGCAATCTTCTAGGTGACGAGTCAGAGCGACGGTGGAGCCGGCAGCTCGGGCAGCTCGCCGGTCGACTCGAACTGACCGATCATCTGGATCCGGCGTAGGTGCCGCTCGTCGCCGCTGAACGGCGTCGTCAGGAATCGCTCGACCAGCCGAGTGGCCTCATCGAGGCTGTGCATGCGGGCGCCGACGCTGAGCACGTTGGCGTCGTTGTGCTCGCGGGCGAGGCCCGCGGTCTCGTCGTTCCAGGCAAGAGCCGCCCGCACGCCGGGCACCTTGTTGGCTGCGATCTGCTCGCCGTTTCCCGAGCCGCCGATCACCACGGCGAGGCTCCCCCGGTCGTTGACGACCGCCTGACCGACCCGCAGCACGAATGGCGGGTAGTCGTCGACCGGGTCGTACTCCACCGGCCCGTGATCCACCACGTCGTAACCCTGCTCCCGCAGCCACTCCGCGACATGCGTCTTGAGCTCGAAGCCCGCGTGGTCGGAGCCGAGGTGCACGCGCATGTGCCGCAGTCTGGCAGCCCTAGGCCGTCACCGGGGGCGAAGGGGCTGGCGGCAGCGGATCTAGCCGGGCTCCGCGGCTACCTGGCTGTCGTCGGCTCCGTCCCGGGGGATCGGCAGCTCCACATCGGCTGAGGCCGGCGCTCTCGGGTGCGGGAACGCTTGAGCTCGAAGAAGCCGTCGGTGCCAGCCACCAGGCGTACCCCGTCCAGAGCCGCCCTGCTGCCTCTCCGCGTGGGAGTCCTCGCCGTGCTTGTGGGCGGCCGCGACGACGACCCGAACCGGTCCCGCGCACCAGCTCGATTTCGAGCATCCACCGTCATGGTGGTCTGGGGTCACGATCTGTTCAACCGGTGCACCGCTCACCGGCATTGCCGTTGGGTGCAGGCCACCGTCTCGTGCGAGGATCGAGCCCTCCGTCTGACGAGGAGCTCGCCTGTGCACGGCTCGGCCATCCGGCTCAACCTCACCCATGAGGAAACCCGTGCCCGCGCCCGCGCGCTCGAGGTCAGTTCTTACGAGGTGGACCTCGATCTCACCCAGGGCGATGTCACGTTTCCGTCCTCGACCACCGTGCGCTTTTCGTGCAGCGAACCCGGAGCGTCGACGTTCATCGACCTGGTCGCCGACGTCGTGACCAGCATCGAGCTCAACGGACGGCAGCTGGACCCCGCCGAGGTGTTCGACGGTGCGCGGATCACGCTGCAAGACCTCGAGCAGGACAACGAGCTGCGCGTGCGGGCGCTCTGCCGTTACATGCACACCGGAGAGGGGCTGCACCACTTCGTCGACCCCGTCGACAAGGCGGTCTACCTCTACAGCCAGTTCGAGGTCGCCGACTCCCGCCGCGTGTTCACTGTCTTCGACCAGCCGGACCTAAAGGCGACGTTCGCCTTCAGCGTCACGGCTTCCGCCGACTGGCAGGTGGTGTCCAACCAGCCCTCCCCCGTCCCCCAGCCGATCGGCCTCGGCAACGCCACATGGCGTTTCGACCCGACCGAGCGGATGTCGTCGTACATCACCGCGCTGGTCGCCGGACCGTTCCACCGAATCGACGGCCAGTACTGCGCGGGCGGTCGCGTCATCCCGCTCGGGCTGTTCTGCCGTGCGTCTCTCGCGGAGCACCTCGACGCGGAGGTGATCCTCGAAGAGACCCGGCAGGGGTTCGCGTTCTTCGAACGCGAGTTCGGGATGCCCTACCCGTTCGCCAAGTACGACCAGCTCTTCGTACCCGAGTTTAACGCCGGGGCGATGGAGAACGCCGGCTGCGTGACCCATCACGAGGACTACGTCTTCCGCTCACGGGTTCCCGAGGTCGCCTACGAACGCCGAGCCGTCACGATCCTCCACGAGATGGCGCACATGTGGTTCGGGGACCTGGTCACCATGACCTGGTGGGACGACCTGTGGCTCAACGAGTCCTTCGCCGAGTGGGCGAGCACCTTGGCGGCCGCCGAGGCCACGCAGTGGAGCTCGGCGTGGACGACCTTCGCCAACACCGACAAGGCGTGGGCCTACCGGCAGGACCAGCTGCCCTCCACGCACCCCATCGCGGCCGACATCCGCGACCTGGAGGACGTCGAGGTCAACTTCGATGGGATCACCTACGCCAAGGGCGCTTCGGTGCTCAAGCAGCTCGCCGCGTGGGTCGGCCGCGACGAGTTCCTGGCGGGGATCAGCGCGTACTTCCATACCCACGCCTGGGGCAACACGACGCTGTCCGACCTGCTGGCCAAGCTCGAGGAGACCTCCGGGCGTGACCTCAAGGCCTGGTCGGCGGAATGGCTGGAGACAGCGGGGGTCAACACGCTGCGGCCGGTGTTCGACACTGACGCCGATGGCCGGTTCAGCTCGTTCAGCGTCGAGCAAACGGCACCGCAGGCATGGCCCACTCTGCGCTCACATCGGCTGGCGATCGGTCTCTATGCCAGCTCCGAGGGCCGGCTGGACCGCGCCCACCGGGTGGAGATCGACGTCACCGGCCCGCGCACGGAGGTGCCTGACCTCGTCGGCCTAGACCAGCCGGACCTCGTCCTCGTCAACGACGACGACCTGACCTACGCGAAGATCCGGCTGGATCAGAGGTCCCTGAAGACGCTCACCTCTCAGATCGCGTCCTTCTCGGACAGCCTGGCCAGGTCGCTTTGCTGGTCGGCGGCATGGGACATGACCCGTGACGGCGAGATGTCGACCCGGGACTATCTCACCCTGGTGCTGGGCGGTATCGGCAGCGAAACCGACAGCTCGGTGACGCGCACGGTGCTGCGTCAGGCCGAGTCGGCAGCAATCCTCTACTCCGCCCCCGAGCACCGGGAACGGAACCGTCGTCGGCTCGCCGACGGGCTCGCCGAGCTGCTGCGGCAGGCCGCTGAGGGCAGCGACAACCAGCTGCAGTTCCTGCGCGCCTACGCCTCGGCCGCCGTGGGCGAGGAACACGTCTCCTCCCTACGCCGCCTGCTCAGCGGTGAGACCAGCCTTCCGGGACTGGCGGTGGACACCGACCTGCGCTGGCACCTCCTACAGCAGCTGACCGCGGCCGGGCTGGCCGACGACGCCGACATCGACCGGGAGCTTGACCAGGACGACACCGCCACGGGACGGCGGCAGGCCGCAGCCGCCCGCGCCGCCCAGCCGACTCCTGAAGCCAAGCAGGCAGCATGGAACTCGGTCGTCCACGATGACGAGCTGCCCAACGCGATCCAGACCGCTCTGATCGGTGGCTTCGCCCAGCCCGACCAGCTCGTGCTCTTGCGACCCTTCGTGCCGGCGTACTTCGACGCGCTCGTCGACGTGTGGGAGCAGCGCACCAACGAGACAGCGCAGAACATCGTCATCGGCCTGTTCCCGACCCTGCTTGCCGAGCAGGCCACGGTGGACGCTGCCGACGCCTGGCTGGCCGGGCACCCAGCCGCCGTACCCGCGCTGCGGCGGCTGATAGCCGAGGCCCGCGACGGCGTGGCACGCGCACTGCGGGCCCAGGCCCGCGATGCGAGCCCCTGACCCTTGGTTTCAGGGGGAGCCGGTGTGCAACGACGGCGGGACGTGCGCGTGCTCGGCCAGCGCGAGCACGCCGCTCGCAATGCCGCCGGCGAGGTCGCCCGCTTGGAAGGCCGAGGTCATCGTCATCGCGGCCAGGGCAGCGGCTCGGTCGTCGACGCGCCGGCGTACGTCGGGTCCGGTCACGACCTCGACCCGGCGGGCACCGGGGTCCACCGCCACCAGCACCGACTCGGCCGCCGCCGCGCCTAACGCCGCATGCAGCTGTAGCGCGGTCGCCCGGCTGTCACCGTCGAGGGTCCCGACATAGACCGAGACGGGCAGCTGTGACTGCTGTTGGGCGAGGCGGATCGCGCGCACGACGTCCTCCTGCTGCCGTGGGGAGAAGGCGTCACCAGCGGGCACTCGCGCCACCTCCTCCCGAGGTCGGGACGGCCCGGCGTACCGCAGTGTCGGCGTCATCGGGACCGTTGAACCAGACCGGCGCGGCCCACCAGCCCAGGGCTGGGCGGTAGCGGGGGCCTCTGGCCATCGACGGCGCAGACACCAACACCGCGATCACGGCGAACAGCGCGAGCGGCGCACCGACGAACCACAGCAGCGTCTCCAGGACGCTCAGGCCGTCACCGGGCTCGGCCCCGTCGTCGACACCGGCCGCCCATGCCGCGGAAGGGAGCAGGAGCGGTGCCGTGAGGCAGCCGGCCACTGCCAAGAGTGAGGAGAGGGCGCGGGCGGTGCGCGCGGCGGGACGGGCGATCACGGAAGCACCGTACTAGGACGCGCGTGAGCCGTCCGGCGGGGTCCGGACCGCCGCGGCCAGCCGCGCGGCACGAGGCGAGTCGACCAGGTCGTCGAGGAGCACCGGGCGTCCCGA
>JACCUZ010000160.1 GCA_013698395.1 Sporichthyaceae bacterium | reverse complement strand
CGCGGCTACCTAGAACGCGATGAGCCTGGACCCTGCGGAGACCAACCCGGACCACTACAAGGTCGTCTTCGAGAACGACCGCGTGCGGGTGCTGGAGTACACCGACTCTCCCGGTGACAAGACGACGGTCCACGAGCACCCCGACAGCGTCATGTACACCTTGAGCACCTTTCGCCGACGGCTGTACTCGGGCGACTCCCATCGCGACGTCGACATGCCGGCCGGCCTGACGGGTTGGTTGCCTGCCCAGCAGCACTACGGCGAGAACATCGGCGACACCGAGTCCCACGTCATCTTCGTCGAGCTCAAGGCTGGCGCCGGCGGTACGTCGGATGGTCCGGCGCTCGGGCCGGCATGAGCGGCAGCTGCACCTAATCTCGGTCCTCAAGCAGGGCACGGACCGCCGCGATGGACTCGGGCATGTCCTTCCACAGAACCGCGTGCATGCCAATCTCATGAGCGCCTTCAACGTTGGCAGCAACATCGTCGAGCAGAACCACTTCCTGCGGTTCCAGACCCATCCGCTCGCAGGTGAGGCTGTAGATGCGAGGGTCCGGCTTCGCCAAGCCCACTTCATGCGAGTAGATGATCGGGTCGAAGACATCGGCGAAGCCATACCGCGCCTGCTCCTCGCGGCGAGCGCCGTCCGCAGAGTTGCTGAGAATCGCGGTTCGGTACGCGGGGCGCAGGCTGTCGGCGAACGTCATGAGTTCGACGTCAAGCTCACCGCAGTACCAGTTCCACATGTCCGACATGAACGCATCGAGTTGGTCGTCCGTCAGCGCAAGGACCTCCGCGTACCGCTGCCGGTACTGCTGCTCGGTCATGCGCCCGATCTCTATCTGCCCATCAGGGTCGACCTGGGCGAGCGCCGCCTCGAACTCATGCTGTCCGAGACCGAGCCGTGTCAGCCACGAGCCTGTCCAGTCCAGCCCGCCGACGCGCTCCAGGACGCCGCCGATGTCGAAGACCACCGCCTTGATCGACATGCGGCTCAGTGCAGGGTGACCGAGTCGCCGTTGACGAGCAGAACCTGCCCGTCCCGAAGCGTCCGGTGAGGCACACCGGTGATCCGGTACGCCTCTGCCACCGCGTCGCATGCCGTGCTCTCAGGATGGTCCGGTGACTGGCAGTGCGGGACGAATGCGTACTCCAAGACGCCCAGGCCTTCCCATACCGGGTGGCTGCCGTAGAGCCGGGTCACCGCGGCGGCGTCGTCCACCGTCTCAAGACCCCGCAGGGTCGGGGCGAGCACGCACGGGCCGGCACTGTACCCGGCGTACACGAACGCATCCCTTGTCAACGCATCGGTGATCAGGGCATCGGCCCCACTGCGCTGTAAGGCATCTCGGAGCACGAACACGTTTCCGCCTCGCACCCAGAGGCCGTCGCAACCCGCCAGTGCCTCACCAAGCGCCGAGCCGCTCCCGAAGTAGTCCCGCAGATCGACTTCCGCGGTTCGGAACCCAAGGTCAATCAGCGCGAGCAGCTCCTGGTCAACACCCTCCCGTCGGACGTCCTCCGGAGCGTCGTCCATCGCATTTGCAATCACCGCCAGCCGGGCACCCTCCCCCGCGAGGTCAACGAGGAGCTCCGGATGGTTGCCCAGGCGGAACGAGGACAGGTACAGCCGCACCGTCCAATTCTGCGGTACGCCGAAGAGCCCGGGCTGGCTGCACCGCGGCTGGCCGGGCCCAAGTCACGGTGAAAGGCCGGTTCAGCAGGCGGCTCCACGCTGGGAGCGGCCGCTTTCACCGTGAGTTGGGCACATCGGTCGGCGTTGCAATCCGGCCGGACAGGACGGATCCACGCGAGTAGTCTTCCGGTCGCCGGCGGGCGCCGATCCCCTCCGGCTGGAGCAAACCGTGGGCCTTCCCTTGATCCTTGCGGTCGATGGTGACCGCGCCATGTTGAGCCGCCTGGAGCACGAGCTGCAACGGCGGTACGGCGGCGACTTCCGCATCCGCGGCGAGCGGACGGCAGCTGCGGCGCTGGCCGAGCTGACCGACGCGCGCGACCACGGAGAACGCGTCGCTGTCGTCCTGGCCGCCGACTCGCTGCCCGATGTGCCCGGTTCGTCGCTGCTGGCAACCGTCCGCACCATGCACCCCGACGCGAGGCGGGCGCTGCTGATCAACTGGGGCGCCTGGGCGGACCGGGACACGGCGACCGCGATCCTGCAGGCGATGGCGCTCGGGGACATCAACTACTACGTGCTCAAGCCCTGGACGCCGGGCGACGAGCTGTTCCACCGGGTGGTCGCCGAGTTCGTCCAGGAGTGGTCCCGGACCGACGTCACGGCGCCTCGCGAAGTCGTGGTGGTGGCGAACACGACGTCGGCGCGCGGGCACGAGATCCGCAAGCTCCTCACTCGCAGCGGCATCCCGCACGTCTTCCACGACCGTGAGTCACCCGAAGGCCTGCACGTTCTGCACACTCAGGACGGCGAGGCCGCGGAGGTTCTCGTGTGGATGCCCGCCATCGGCGGCAAAGTGCTTCGCGACGCGACCGATGCGGAGATCGTCGAGGCCTGGGGCATCCCGACGACGCTCGACGAAGATGACTGCGACTTCGACGTCCTCGTCGTCGGCGCCGGTCCCGCCGGCCTCGCCTCCGCGGTGTACGCGACGTCGGAAGGCCTGCGGACCGTCGTCGTCGAGCGCGAGTCACTCGGCGGCC
>JACCUZ010000159.1 GCA_013698395.1 Sporichthyaceae bacterium | reverse complement strand
GCTGGTCATGTTGTGGTCGTCCTCTCGGTGTCGGTGAGTGTCGTGTCGGCTGCACGCGGGGCGACCTCGCCGGTCGGTGCCGACGAGGTGAACGTGAGGTTGCTGGCAGCGGCCGCAGGTGCCTGTGTCGGCGGCTGCTGTCTGTTCGTGTTGGGGGCGTGAGGTCGTGAGGTCGGCGTGCCCCCCTCTTGGCGTGAGGTCACCGTGAGGTCACCGTGAGGTGCCACCGGGCAGGGTAAGAACGAGGTCACCCAGCGTGATTTCAGGCTCAATATGACGGGTATGACGGGTTGTCCAGGAGTTCCCATACAAATTCCCGCGTAGAAGTCCTGGACAACCCGTCATACCCGTCATCGTTGGCCCCACTCGGGTCGGTGGTCGTCCCCGCCGGGCACCAGTGAGAGGCCGCTCCACTGCTGGCCCCTCATGCCGTGCCTCTTGCTGTAGCCCCGGTTCTCCATGGCCTCGCTGAACGCCTTGTTGGTCAGCTCGGTGGGCTCCCCTTCGCCCTTGCTCCAGGCCACGAACGCCCGGTACAGGTCTGCCGAGCCAACGGTGCCGTGCCCGAGGCAGACCACGCTCTCGTTGGCGAGGAACCGGGAGATGGTGTCCGAATCGAGTTGGTACTTGCGGGTCGCGGCGCGCACCGTCTCCGGCGTGTTGAGCCCGTTGCGCTGGTAGTCCAGCCACCCGGCCCACAGCCACGCCAGGACGGCCTCGGGGTTGGCCTTGAGGCGTTCTGGCAGGGTCCCGTCCCGGTCGCCCTCGGGGACGGTGTGGCCGAACGGGACCGCGAGGATGCGTCGCCAGGTGGCGGGATCATCCCCGCGCACCTTGGGCAGGTGGTTGGTGAGCATCGTCAGGGTGTGCGAGGGGTCGAACTGGATCGGGTTGCGGTAGAGCAGCTTCGCGTTCACCGGGTCACCGCCGGTGAGCTTTTTCATGGTGGCCTCGTCCAGCTTCGCGCCTGCCGCGATCTCGGAACAAAACGCGAGCCGTGCCCCTTTGAGGCGCATCCGCTCGGGGGCGAGGTTGCCCTGGTGCCGGCTCTGCAATAGCAGGTCCGCCGGGACCTCGATCGCGTAGTCGCCCAGCGCGTATAAGACGGCATCGCGCAGGGTGCCCTTCCCGTTGGCCCCGCCCCCGTGCCAGATCAGCATGATGTGCTCACGGACCACACCGAGCAGCGCCGAGCCGAGGGTGCGGGCGAGGAACGCACGCATCTCGGGATCGGGCTGGGTCTGTTCGAGGAATCGGTCGAACTCCGCAGAACGAGCCTCGGGGTCGAATCGTGCCTCGGTGACCTTGCTCAGGTGGTCCGAGGGGTTGGACCGGGACACGGTGCCGGCCTCGATGTCGACGGCCCCCGACTTGGTGTTCAGCAGGTACGGCGACACGTCCAGACGCGCCCCGGACAACGTGCACGGGTGCATCGTGGAGGCCAGGTCGAGGACGCCGGCCGTGCCGGCCGATGACTCGACCTTGCCGACGTCTTGCAGCATCGCCTTGCGGTCGTCAGATCCCAGGTTCGGCATCTCCAACAGGGCCGCCTTGATAAGGGCGACCACGGCGCGGTGCTCCTTTCCGTCGACACATTCGGCCCACCGAGACCCGTCCCAGTAATGCCAGCCGAGCCCGTGGACGAACAGCAGTTGCCCGCCGTAGGTGCGGGTGAACCGCTCAGCGAACCGGAGCTGCCCCCGGTGCTGCTCGGTCTCGCCCAGGTGCCGGGCCAGAATGTCCTCAGCGGTGGTCATGGGGTCACCCGGCCTTTGCGGAGACCGGAGCCGATGGTGCCTTGGGTGGCGTGCCCGATCTCCCTGACGGTGAGCCCCACCTCGATACCCGCGTCGGTGAGCACGGCGACAGCTAGTTGCTCGGCGATCTCGCCGGCGGCGACCATCTCCCCGGCCTTTTTCGCGGCCCAGTGCAGCCGGTCGTTGCGAGTGTTGGACGGCGCGTCCAGGACGACGCGCACCAGCCCCGCCAGGCGTCCCGACGAGATCCCTGGACGCGCCCACGGCGTCACCGGCACGGTGACCCGCTCACCGGCCTCTGCCGGCCGTAGGCGGGCCGCCAGCGGCTCAGGGAGCGGCGTTAGGGGGTGGTCGAACCCCCCGTCGCCCGCCCACTCGTACGGGCCCGAGCGGCTCACCGCCGGCGCGACCACGATGTAGCCGCCGTCTGCCTTGGAGTCGACGCCGGGGCCGTACTTCCCGGCACCTGACATCAGGTAGCCGCC
>JACCUZ010000151.1 GCA_013698395.1 Sporichthyaceae bacterium | reverse complement strand
GCGGTAGGACGTGGTCGCCATAGGCGTTGACGAACGCCTCCTGCTCGCGGCCCACGTGGTGCACGGCGATCTCGTCGAACCCGAGATCGGCGAACCCGGCGAGCCAGGCGGCGTGCTGGGCCAGGTCGCTGGACACCAGGACGACCTCGCGCACCTGCTTCGGCGTCACCGCCTCAGCAACCTCGTCGAAGTGCGCGGCAGTCTCCAGGTCCCAGCAGACGGGCGGGGCGAAGACGTTGCCCCGCCACTGGTCGTGCGCCAGGGCCATCGCCTCGTCCTCGGTCGGCGCCCAGGACACGTGGACCTGCAGCCGCAGCGGACCGGGGCCGTCGTTGGAGCGGTAGGCGTCGATCATGGTGCGGAGCTTCTCGTGCGGGGCGTGGGTGGTGATCAGACCGTCGGCCCAGGACGCGACCCAGGCCGCGGTCTCGGGGGTCACGGCGGGGCCGACGAGCGCGGGCGGTACCTCGGGCCGGGTCCACAACCGGGCCCGGTCGACCCTGACCAGCCCGTCGTGGCTGACTTCCTCGCCGCGCAGCAGCGCCCGGATGATGTCGACACACTCGCGCAGTCGCGCGTTGCGCACGTCCTTGCGGGGCCAGCGGCCGCCGGTGATGTGCTCGTTGCTCGCCTCGCCGCTGCCCAGCGCCACCCAGAAGCGGCCGGGATACATCGCGCCGAGGGTGCCGATGGCCTGCGCGATGACCGCTGGGTGGTAGCGCTGCCCCGGGGCGTTGACCACGCCGAACGGCATTGACGTCGCCTGCAGAGCCGCCCCCAACCAGGACCAGGCGCACGCGGACTGGCCTTGCCGCACGCTCCACGGCGAGAAGTGGTCCGAGCACATCGCCGCGTCGAACCCAGCCGCCTCCGCCCGCTGCGCCGCTGCCAGCAGAACGCTCGGAGTGATCTGCTCGTGCGAGGCATGCCAACCGAGGACGGTCATGCCAGGCGACGTACCCGGCGGGAGATGTGGGGACACGCAGCAACGTACGCCGGGTCTCGCCGCACCTCGACCAGGTGGGGGCTTTTCGCCGGTGTGATTCCACCGCGGTGACGTGGCGACCGGTTCAGCGACACTGCCAGACTGACGTCATGACGCCGGACGACGTCAAACTGCGCAACGACACGTACCAGCTGTTCGTGGACCTCGGCCGGGCCCCGTCGGCCGGGGAGGTTAGTGCCGCCACCACCTCGACCCCTTCGGAGGTGCTCGATGGATGGCAGCGCCTGCACTTGGAGCACGCTCTTGTCTTGAACCGTTCGGGGTCCGAGATCCGCATGGCGAACCCCTTCTCCGCCGTGCCCACCGCCTATCGGGTGCGGACCGGGGGCCGATGGTGGTACGCGAACTGCGCCTGGGACGCATTCGGGATCTGCGCTGCCCTCCACAGTGACGGCAGGATCGAGGCGTCCTGCCCGGACTGCGGTGACCCCCTAGCCGTCACCGTCCGCGACGGGCGGCCGGATGTCACGTCGCTCGTCTTTCACTGCCTCGTCCCTGCCGCCCAGTGGTGGGAGGACATCGTCTTCACTTGAAGCACCATGAACCTCTTCCGGTCGGAAGCACATGTGGACCGCTGGCTCGGCGGTCGCCTGCCTGGCGCCACACTCCCCGTCATGAAGCTCAGCGAGTTGGCGCACTCATGGTGGGACGACCGGCTGTCACCGCAGTGGACCCCGCACGCTCGCGACCACAACCAGGCCATCCTCCAGCGGCTGGGACTGGTGGATCGCTTCTGGCAACTCGGCAAGTGAGGGGGCGCAATGACTGCCTCGTCGAAGCCGAGGAAGCCCCTTGGAGGAGTCGAGTCGCGACGAGTCAGCGTGGCGGGCGTAACGCCGCCAGAGTGACCGCTACAAGTCGGCGGACCGCAGCTTCAGAGGGCAGGCTGCTGGCCGCGGCCAGGGCGTGCAGGCAGTAATTCGCGAGCTCCTTGGGTGCGACATCGTCCCGGAAGTCGTTGGTGGCTGCGGCCTCGGCAAGAAGATCTCGGAACAACTCTAGGAGCTCCTGCTGCGCGCTGGCGGCTTGTTCTCCCCGATGTAAGAGGGCCCCTAGCTCCTCGGTGCCGTCGCGCTCCCGGTGATAGCACATGCGGGCATAGGCCAGCAGCACCGCTTCGAGGCGCTGACCGGCATCACCGTCGTGATCTCGGAGCTCGGCGAGATGCGCGAGATGAGCGCTGACGTGACGTTCGTGCCAAGCGCGCAGGATCGCTTCGACGTCTGGGAAGTACTTGTACAACGTCGCACGGCCGATCCCGGTCTCCTCGGCGATCTGCGACATCGTCACCGACAGCAGCCCGCGCTCAGTCACCAGCGCTGAGGCAGTGTCCAGGATTGCCTCACGCACCTCGCGGCGGTGCGTGTCGACAGTCTGGGCCCATAGCCTCGGCACGCATCGAGCATACATCGCGACGAAGACTAGACAGAGCGGATCGAGGAAGTCATAGTGTCTCGTAAAATCGAGATCCACCGCTGAGTGGCCGCCAAAGAGAGGACAAGCGATGGTCGACCCGCGCGATCCCCGCACCGAGCCAGGAACTGGCGGCGCGGTGCCGGGCGCGCGTCCTGGCCTTCCGCGCTGGGTCAAGGTCTCCGGTATTGCCGTGGGCATCCTGGTCCTGGCGCTCGTCGCCATCCTGCTCATTGGCGGCGGGAACCACGGTCCCATGCGCCACGCAGTCGGGATCACCGACGTATGACCACCATGGCGCCCCGCGTACGCAAGTTCGCGCTGGCAACGCACCTCACCTGCTCGGTCGGTTGGATCGGCGCCGTCGTTGCCTACGTCGTGCTCGGTGTAGCCGCGGCAGGCAGCGGCGATGCCGAAACCGTGCGGGCCGCTTGGATCGCGATGGAACTGATCGGCTGGTACACCGTCGTTCCGCTGGCTCTGACCTCTTGGGTTACCGGACTTGTCATGGCGCTGGGCAGCCCGTGGGGCTTGTTTCGGTACTACTGGGTGTTGATCGCGTTCGTGCTCACCACGCTTGCCATGATCGTCCTTCTGCTGCACATGCCGACCGTCAGCTCCCTCGCAGACGTCGCACGGGAGGCCACGGGTGCCCGTCTCTACAGACTTGGGGGCGACCTGTTCCATTCTGTGCTCGGCCTAGTGGTGCTGCTGGTGGTCCAGGTGCTCAACGTCTACAAGCCGCCGGGCATGACTGCGTATGGGTGGCGGAAGCAGGAGGAGCGGCGCGGTACGTCGGTGATGCAGCACCCGACGCCCGCGCCATAGACCGCACCAGGTGCTGGTTCGCCCTGCGGGTGTCAGCGTGTCGGTGCTGCACCTGAGGGCACGTGGCAGTCGCTTGCAGCGGCGACCGCGGCTTCAGCCGAAGCTGGCTCGCCGGTAGGTGCGACACCCTGCGCGGCAAGCACGTCGAGGAACCCCTCGACGCACGCCGGGTCGAACTGCGTGCCCGAGTCGGCGACGATGTGGTCGAGCGCCCGCTGGGCGCTCCATGCCGAACGGTAAGCACGCTCCGAGGTGAGTGCATCCCACACGTCGGCGACAGCGGCCAGTCTGGCCTGGAGGGGGATGC
Organism: Sporichthyaceae bacterium; assembly: GCA_013698395.1. Taxonomy (GTDB): domain Bacteria; phylum Actinomycetota; class Actinomycetes; order JACCUZ01; family JACCUZ01; genus JACCUZ01. Next base: position 3,159 of record JACCUZ010000151.1, on the reverse strand, counting down.
TGTCACCGGCCAGTCCGGCGGGATATCCCGTGCCGTCCCACCGTTCGTGGTGGTGGCGTACGACGGACAGTGCCGCGTGCAGCGACGGTGCCTGGCGCACGATCTCCCACCCGGCGACCGGATGTTGCTCGATCCACGCCCGCTCGTCGGGGGTGAGGGGACCAGGCTTGTTGAGGACCGCATCGGCGGTGCCGATCTTGCCGATGTCGTGCAGCACCGCTCCCTGTGCCAGTTCCCGCAGCTGCGACGGACCCAGACCCATCTGGCGACCGAGCCGTACGGAGTACTCCGCGACGCGAGCCGAGTGCCCATGAGTGTGCTCGTCCTTGGCCTCGACCGCGGCGACCAGCGCGCGAAGCGCTTCGGGGTAGCCACGGGTGATGTGCTCCATGTCGTCGTGGAGCCGGACGCCCGCGAGGGTCTCGTCTATCAGTTGAACCCGCCGGTACTCCGTGACGAGAGCAAAGACGGCGCTGCCGAAGCCGGCGAGCAGGAGGGTGTGGTAGATCCACGAGGACACGTGCCACAGGCTGCCGAACCGCAGCGATACGAGCGCCTCGACGCCGAGCCAACAGGCGAGCACCAGTGCGAGCTGTACGCGGTCGCGCCCCAGCCGCCAGCGGCGGTGGTAGCCCCAGCCCGTCGCCAGCAGGGTGAGGCCCGAGAGGAGCAGTACGACGTCGCCGAGCTCACTCTCGCCGTGCACCATGGCGTGGCCGGGTCCGGCAGTCGGCCAGAGCACGGCAGCCGTGACGGCCACGGTGATCACCGACGCGTAGACGGACAGGAAGGCACGCGGGTGGCGCCCGACGAAACCAAGCCGGTCGGTCGGGCGCCGCAGCGCCAGGGCGAGCAACGTGGCGAATCCCGCCAGCGCGATCACCGGGAAGCGGCTGACCCACGCGTTCATCGGCCGGTCCGCGACGCCCGGTGTTGCGAGACCGTGCCCGAGCATGAACACACCGACCGTCAGACAGGCCGCTCCGAGCAGGGTCAGGGAACGGTGACGACTACGGCCGGCCGCGACAAAGACCTGCCGATGGCATTGGCCGGTCACGGGGACACCTTGACCCGACTCCCGGTCGCAGTCGCGCGCCGCCCTACTCGGCTGGAGGCGGAGAGAACAGCTCTAGCGCAATGTTGTCCGGGTCCCGGAAGGTCAGGACGGAGCCGTAGGGCTCGTCCGCAATTGGGGCCTGGGTGAGCGGACGGTCGGCCTCGGCGCTGCGCTGCACCCCATGCTCGACCAGGTGGTCCTGCCACCGCTCCAGCTCCTGGCGGTCGGCCACCATCAGGCCCAGATGGTCGAGGCCGGTGCGTGTCTCGGCGAAGCGCTCCTGACCGTTCCCCTCGTGTCGGTGCAGCACGATGGCCAGGGTCCTGGCGTCGTCGGCGAGCACTCGCCCGACACCGCCTTGATGTGGAACATCCATCTGCGGGCGGATGGAGAAGACCTGCGAGTACCAGTCGACGCTGGCCTCGAGGTCGGTCACTGTCAGGGCCGCGTGGTGCAGCAGAGGGCGGGCAACCGTCATTTCTTGCTCCTTCTTCGTCCAGAGGTGGCAGACCGAGGGCGGCTCGGTCGGGCCGTGATGTCGGCACGATGTGGCGACACAGTGGGCTCAAGGTGGTCAACCAGCATGTCCGCAGCGCGGTCGATCTGGTCGATCCATCGGGTGCTGGTCGGCTCGTTCGCCAGTTGTTGGGCCACGAGGCCGACGAACACGGCTGAGATCAGGTCGTGGTCGGCCTGACTCTCGACTCCGAACTTCTTGGCAGGCTCGGCCAACGCCTCGTACGCCTGCTTTGCCAGCTCATACGACTTCTCAGACGGGACGAATCCCGGCACCGTGCGCTGGAACAACAGCTGGTAGCGGGCAGGATCCTCGACGCAGAAGTGCGCGAACCGGACTGCCGGCAGGCGCAGTGCCTCACGCAGGTCCGGCGCCTGAATAGGAGGCAGCGCCAGCAAATCTCGGTAACCCTGCGCGAACATCGCGTCGTAGAGCGCGTCCTTCGAGGCGAAGTAGGAGTACAGGGAGGGAGCCGCCATCCCCAGCTGTCGAGCCAGATCCCGGAGACTGAGACCGGCCAACCCGTTCTCGCGGGCGAGCAGCCATGCCGTCTCGAGGATCCTGGCCCGAGCCGACTCACGGCGTTCTACTCGCCAGCCAGGAGTAGGTTCACCTAACACCGTTCGAACATGGCACGCGAACCAGCAGCCGTCAAGCCCCTAGCTGGTCCGAGTCACGCGGCGGTGCGCCAGTTTTCAGGCGTCGGCGATGGCGACGACCACGTAGACCACGACCATGAGCAGGACCAGTGCGACGATCGAGGCCACCACGGACTTGGGCGGCGCGATCGACTGGTGGCGTACGGGCAGGTGCCTCATGGCCCTGTCGTATCGCTGTCCCGCCCGCATCGTCAAGGCTCAGAGCCGGTCCAACCGTCGTTGCAGGTCCCTGACCCGGCTGCGGGTCTCGTCGGCCAGGGCCGTCGCGTCGCGGTGCCGGGCCTCGGCGAGGTCAGCGGTTTCCTGCTCGCTCGTGTGCGCCGTAGTTGCCCGCTCGAGTTCGTCCCGCAGCCGTCCGAGCTCCTGAGCGGCTGTAGCGAGACGCCTGGCCGCCGACGCGCTCTCGTCGGCTGCGCGGTCGCGGGCTTCGCCGGCGGCGGCCGCCTCTGCCCAGGCCTGAGCCAGCTGTTGCTCCAGGTCGGCTCGCTGCGCCCGGCGCTGATCATCCTTCGCCCGGCGCTGCTCCTCCCTCGTCCGGCGCTGCTCCGCCCTCGTCCGGCGCTGGCCGTCCTTTCCCTCGCGAGCCGGCGTCCGCCGGTCTGACGCGCGCGCCGGCTCGGTCGGATCTGCGGCGGTCCGCGGCGCGTTGGATTGCGGCGCCCCAGCAACCAGTGTTCTGGGGCCGACGAAGCCGGTGCGGCTCAGCGGGTGGGTCAGCCGCCCGGAGATCACCTCGTCAGCCGCTGCGGGGTCGGCCAGGGCCGCGTGCAGCGTCTCCTCCACCGCACGCAGCGTGTCCTCACCCACCTTCTGGCCGGCGGACGCGCCAAGGGCACGGGCCTGGGTCACCAGTGCCTGGACCAGGCGGTGTCGCTGGCCGGAGAGCTCTCGCAGAGCCGGTCCGCGGAGCGACGTGGTGGCGTCGC
>JACCUZ010000150.1 GCA_013698395.1 Sporichthyaceae bacterium | reverse complement strand
CCGACTGGCCCATTCCGCGTACGGGATGACCTCCGCGGACAGCACCGGCAACAGCCAGGCGAAGTTGGCCAGCGTGACCAGGATGTAGGCGCCCGCTGCGGCCGCTCCCCACTGGCGGCGCTGGGGCCTCTCTGGCGCCCTCTTTCGCACCACCAGGCGGTGCCCATACTTGGGCGATGGAGCGACCTCCGTGACCGGCGAGAAGCCAGACGACCTCAGCGACCAGCGGCTCGCGGAGCTGCCCGGCGAGCCGGCGCCGCTAGACGCGACGCCGCTCCACACGGAGTCGCAAGTGCCCCCCGCTCGGGTCGAGCCCGTCGTGGTGCCCCGGTGGATGCAGGCCGTGGTGCTCACGGCGGCCCTCTTCGCCTTCGCTGCTCTCGCACGCGCGTCCCGACCGGTGCTGCTCGTCTTCATCGTGGCAACGGTCATCGCACTGATCCTCAACCCGGTGGTGAAACTCCTGCAGCGGGCGGGGCTGCCCCGCGGGGCGGCGACGGCAGTCGTCCTGCTCGGCTTCTTCGCTGCTCTGGCGGGGACGATCGCGTTGCTCGTCAACCCGGTCTCCGACCAGATCCGGGCCTTCCAGCGTGACCTTCCGGGGCTCATCAACAACGCGAACGACTGGCTCGCGGACCTGCAGGAGACGCTGGACGAGCGCGGCTTCGGCATCCAGATCGCGCGCCGCGGGGAAACGGCCCTTGAGACGTTGCGCAGCAACGTGGTGCGAGGCTCCGGAGACATCCTGTCCTTCACCCGGGACCTCATCCGGATCTTCGTTGAGGCGGGCTTCGCGCTGATCCTCATCCTGGTGACCGCCATCTACATGCTGATCTACGGCAAGCAGATCGGTGCGCTGGTGCGGCGGGTGATGCCACCCGGGGACGGCACCCCGGACGATGACTATCCGATCCGGGTGCAGAAGGCTGTCTTCGGTTACGTGAGGGGTCAGCTGACCTTCAGCCTCATCATGGGCGCCAGCGCAGGTCTCTCCCTCTGGCTCTTCGGGGTGCTGGGCATTTTCCCCGCGGGTAAGACCTACGCGGTCTTCTTCGGGGTGTTCTACGGGTTCATGGAGCTCATCCCGTACGTGGGACCGGTGCTCGGCAGCGCCGCTCCCATACTCGTCGCGCTCTTCCAGGGTGAGCCGCTGACAGCGGTCTGGCTGGTGGTGCTCTTCCTCGTGCTGCAGCAGCTCGAGGGCCATGTCGTCGCACCCCAGGTGTTCAGCCACTCCCTTCGGATCAACCCGCTGGTGGTGATCTTCGTCCTGCTGCTTGGCGGGCACCTTTACGGCATCGTGGGGGCGCTCGTGGCCCTTCCGCTCGCGGCCATCGCGCGGGAGACCACGATGTACCTGCGGCGCCACCTGGTCCTGGAGCCGTGGGGTACCCCGACTGCAGAGGTGCTCCGAGAAGCCCCACCCCCGCAGGCGCGGACGGCGCGTAGGCGCTGCCCCGAGTGCGGTACTTCGGCGGCGGCGAGCGCCGAGTTCTGCTTCGCTTGCGGCGCTCCGGTAGGGCCGCGCCACCCGCGCCGACCCGACCAGGACCTTGCCGGGAAGCACCCCGCCCATATCCGGGGCGGGGCAGCGGCCCGGGCCTTGCGGCGTGGACCCACGTGGGCCAAGCACTGGGCCCGGCGCCGGGCGGGCTCCGCGGTTGTCGCCGAGCCGGACGCCAGTCGCGGCGAAGCCGTCGAGCCGGGTCATTCGGATGTCGGATGAACGTCGCCTCACCCCCGGTCTGCGCCACCACCGCCACGAACGGCACGACGGGCACCCCGCCTCACCGGGTCGCTCCTGCTGCTGCTCACCGGTGGGCTCATGCTCGCCCTATCCCGCCAGCCCGCAGCGGCAGGCACAGGCAGGCGGCCCGCCAGCCCAGGCACAACACGAGGAGGGGCTCGGAGATATTCCGGGCCCCTCGTCGCGCTGCGGGTCAGATCCATGACTTCCACCACATCCGACTGGCCCATTCCGCGTACGGGATGACCTCCGCGGACAGCACCGGCAACAGCCAGGCGAAGTTGGCCAGCGTGACCAGGATGTAGGCGCCCGCTGCGGCCGCTCCCCAC
>JACCUZ010000197.1 GCA_013698395.1 Sporichthyaceae bacterium | reverse complement strand
ACGTACGCCGGGACGCGACGCCCGCGCGGTCCGCGCCTACGCCTCGGCCGTCCTGGGTGCCCCGACCGACGGGTCCGGGCAGTTGCTGATCCCGGCCGCGCGCGCGTGCGCCCGGATCGGCGCACCGGCGCTGCGCCGCCAGGTCGCCGATCTCCTGCCGCCGTAGGGTGCCGTTGTCCATCTGCTCGGCTGCGAAAGGAGCCCGATGTCGCCCCGGCCTGGCCGCGACCAGTCGGCACCGATGGAGCGGCTGGTGCGCCTCATCGGCGCGCTCAACCAGCATCCCAAGGGCGCGCCGGTCCATCTGCTGCTGCGCCTGGTGGGCGAGCCAGACGCCAACGACGAGGCGCGGCGGCGGATGCTCACCCGCGACCTGGAACAGCTCAACAACCTCGGTTACGACATCCGCAACGTGGCCGACCCGGGCGCGGACGGCTTGTACGTCATGCGGGCCCGCGACAACCGGCTGCAGATCCACCTCACACCGGAACAGCGTGGGGCGCTGCTCCGCGCCGCCATCGCCGCCGGGCTCGAGGGGATGAGCGCCCATCTCGGGACCGGACCCGCCACCGGCAGCCTCCCGCCGCCGTCGACCGAGCGCCTTGACCTGGTCCAACGGGCGACCACCCGACACTGCCTGGTCCACTTCGACTACAAGGGCGAGCCACGGGCGGTCCACCCGGTGCGGGTCCACAGCGGGCCCTCGGGCTGGTACCTCAGCGGTCGCGAGGACCTCGGGGACGGTCCCGGGATCGTCAAGGAGTTCGTGGTGTCGCGGATGAGCGGCGTGCGCCTCGACGCGCCAGGCACAGCAGACGTCGTGGAGGCGCCGCCGCGGCCGTCGTTGGACCCGTTGACCTGGCTGCTGGACCCGCCGACGGCGGTCACCGTCGAGGCCCCGGCCGAGCACCGGCTGCTGGTGGAGAACCTCCTCGGCGACCCATCGGCGCTCACCGACAAGGGCGACTCGGTGCGGATGACCTACGTGGTCACGAACCGGGCGGTCTTCAGGTGGCGGGTCTACGAGCTGGGTACCCGGGTGCGCGTGCTCGGCCCGGATGACGTCCGCCGGGAGATCCAGGCCGAGCTCGAGTCGTTCCTGGTCGACACCACGTGAGCCACGTCGCCATGTACGCGAAGCGGCTCGCTGCCCTGCCGCGGGCGCTGGCCATCCTCGAGCTCCACCCGGACGGGCTGCCGCTGAGCGACCTTGCGTCCGAGCTCGGGGTGGGTCCCGAGGACCTACGAGAGGTCTTTATGGCGTACTACCTGGCCGACCTGGTCGAGCTCGGCAACTTCACAGCGCCGGTCGTGGACTTCTTCGCGCCGGAGACCGGCTCCGACGGCGCCGACGTGGACGTCGACCCGGCGACGGCGCAGTGGGTCAGGGTCGTGGCGAGCGACCCGGAGCAGGAGCTCGGGGTCGACCACCTCAGCGCCGAGCAGCTCGGCCGCCTGTTCGAGGCAGGTACGGACCTGCTCGCCCTCGAGCCCGACAACGAGGTCCTGAGCTCGGCGCTCGAGGCCTTCCAGAGCGCGCTGTGGCCCGTCGACGGCCCGGCCGGCTCGGTGTGGAAGGCGACGACCGCCCAGCAGCTGCACCGGGCGGTCCAGGAACGGCGGCGGGTGCGCATCACCTACGTCCGGCAGTGGCACCCCGGGTCCGGACAGCGCGTCATCGAGCCCTACCGCCTGGTCCGCACCCGCCGCGGATGGGAGGTCGACGCCGGCCCGGCCGACGAGGTCGCTGCGGTGCGTACCTTCCTGGTCTCGGGCATCGAGTCCTGCGAGGTGCTCGGCGAGCGGTTCGACCTGCCCCCTGATGCCGACGCCCTGCTCGCGGCCCATCGGGCCCCGGTGACCGTCCAGCTGGTGGTGCCCCAGGAACGACGGTGGGCGGTCGACCGCTATGCAGAGGCGGTGACGGTGCTGGCCGACGACGAGGAGATGGTCTCGTTGCGGGCGGAACTGTTGCCTCCGGTCGACCAGCGGCTGGGGCTCCTGCTGATCTGTTGCAGCCCCGAAGCGTTCGTCATGGCGCCGGTCGAGCTCGCCGGCGCGGGCGAGACGATGGCTCGGGTGCTGCTCGCACACCACAACGTCTGACCCGCGAGAGGCCCCCGCCGTAACGACGGGGGCCTCTCGACAAGCGTGAGGGTCAGACGGGGCGGACAGCCTCGGCCTGCGGACCGCGCTGGCCCTGCGTGACCTCGAACTCCACCCGCTGGTTCTCGTCGAGGGACTTGTAGCCCTCGGCCTGGATCGCTGAGAAGTGCACGAAGACGTCGGCGCCGCCGCCGTCCTGCGCGATGAACCCGAAGCCCTTCTCTGCGTTGAACCACTTCACGGTGCCTTGTGCCATGTACCTATCTCCTTCTGGGAATGCGGTGCGAGCCTGCGCATCGGTGCGAGCCTCGGGCTGCTGCGTCGGTCGCCGTCTCGCTTCCAGATGGAGCGGGAAAGAGAAAACGCCCGCGAGTCACAATCCGCGGGCGTTGGATACGTACGAGGAACTGCTCACTGCAACCAGTCATCAGGTTAGCACGAACGGCGTGGCATCAGTCGACGGCGGTGGCCGAGGGCTCGGCGCTTCCGCCCTGGGGCGCTGTGGCGGTCATCAGCCGCACCAGCTCGTCGCGGTCCGCGGCCGATGGCATGCCCCAGCCGGGCTGGTAGCCGAAGCGGTCGAACAGCGGAGCCGCGGAGGAGTTGCCGTCCAGCAGCTCGATGTTGTCCGCCCCGATAAGGGCGGGGTGCTCGACGCCGCAGGATTCGGACACCTTGAGCAGGTCACGGCGCAACGTCTTGACATAGGTGGCCGCCCGGACCGACTTCAGCGTCGGGTCGAGGCCGTGCGCAAGCCACCTGTCCTGCGTGGCGACGCCGGTGGGGCAGGTGTCCGTGTGGCATCTCTGGGCCTGAATGCAGCCGATGGCCAGCATCGCCTCCCGGCCGACGTTGACCATGTCGCAGCCGAGGGCGAACGCGACGACGGCGTTGTCGGGCAGCCCCAGCTTTCCGGCCCCGACGAACACCACCTGCTCGTGCAGGCCACGACGGGCGAAGCAGGGGTAGATGCGGGAGAAGCCGATCCGGAACGGGAGCGCGACGGAGTCGGTGAAGATCATGGGGGCGGCGCCGGTGCCGCCCTCTCCGCCGTCGATGGTGACGAAGTCGACGCCTCGACCCGACTCCGCCATCAGGCGGGTCAGGTCGTCCCAGAACTCCAGGTCCCCCACGGCGGACTTCAGGCCGACCGGCAGCCCCGTCTCGCTCGCCAGGAGCTCGACCCAGTCCAGCATGCTGTCGGCGTCGGTGAACTCCGCGTGCCGCGAAGGGCTGATGCAGTCCTTCCCCTCCGGGATGCTGCGGGTCCGCGCGATCTCGGCCGTCACCTTGACCCCGGGAAGCAGACCACCCAGGCCAGGCTTCGCGCCCTGGCTCAGCTTCACCTCGAGCGCCCGGACCGGGGCGGAGGCGACCAGGTCCTTCAGCCGGGCCAGGTCGAAACGCCCGCGCTCGTCCCGGCAGCCGAAGTACGCGGTGCCGATCTGGAAGACGAGCTCGCCGCCCATGCGGTGGTATGGAGCGAGCCCGCCCTCGCCGGTGTTCTGCAGGCAGCCGGCGAGCGCCGCACCCCGGTTGAGCGCCTCGACCGCGTTGCCCGACAACGAGCCGAAGCTCATGCCGGAGATGTTGACGACCGACGCGGGGCGGAACTTCTTCGGCCGGTCACGGCCGGCGCCGAGCACCTTGCCGCAGGGCACCGGCGTGTCCTGCCCGGCGGCCGGATGGCTCGGCGGGACCGCGCGACCGAACGTGGCGTGCTTGATGATCGGGTAGTTGGCTGTGTGCTCGATGTCGTTGTCGGTGCCGAAGCCGAAGTAGTTGTTCTCGCCCTTGGCCGACGCGTAGACCCAGCGGCGTTGGTCGCGGCTGAACGGTCGCTCCTCGTCGTTGCCCGCCACGATGTACTGCCGCAGCTCCGGGCCGATGGCCTCGATGAGGAACCGGCCGTGACCGATGAGGGGGAAGTTGCGAAGAATCGCGTGCTTGCGCTGCATCAGGTCGTGGGTGGCCACCGCGGCCGCGGCCACCACCGGGAGTGCGCCGAGGCCGGTGCGCCATCTCATACGGGGTCTCTGTCCACTACGGGCCTGGTCATGCACGGACGCGCGCCATCGACGGGTCGTAGAACGGCTTCAGCGAGGCGCGGGCCGGCCACAGGCGACCGGCCACGTCCACCTCCCAGTTGGCGGCGTCGAGCCAGGCGGCGTCGACCGGCTCTCCCCCGTCGACCATCGCCAGGCCGACCGCGCCGCCGATGGTGTGGCCGTAGGAGGCGGCGCGCAGGTAGCCGACCGGCTTGCCGTCCCGGAGGACGGGTTCCGCGTGCCACAGCAACGGCGCGGGATCCGTCAGGCGCACCTGGACGAGTCGTCGGGTGGGCGGTCCGGCGGCCCGGCCCGTCACGACGGCGTCCCGGCCGAGAAAGTCATGGGACAGGTCCACCGCGAAACCCAAGCCGGCCTCGAGCACGGAGTCGGTGTTGTCGACGTCGTGGCCGTAGTCGCGGTAGCCCTTCTCCATCCGGAGCGAGCCCAGAGCGCGAAGGCCGGCGTGCACCAGCCCGGTGGCCGCGCCGGCGCCCACCACCCGGTCGTAGACGTGCACGGCCTGCTCCGCAGGGACGTACAGCTCGTATCCCAGCTCACCGACGTAAGTGATCCTGGTGCACAGCGCACGCGCGAAGCCGATGTCGATCCACCGGGCCGCCCGGAAGGGGAACCCGTCGTTGCTCAGGTCCGTCGGCGTGAGCGAAGCCAGCAGCTCCCGGGAGCGGGGACCTTGGACGTTCAGCTGGGCGTAGGCGCCGGTCACGTCCCCGACGCTGACCTGGCGGTCACCGACATGGCGCCGCAGCCACGTCTCGACGTGGCGGTGAGCGGTGTC
>JACCUZ010000121.1 GCA_013698395.1 Sporichthyaceae bacterium | reverse complement strand
AGCCTGGCCTCGGCACCGACCTGTGCATGTTCCCCAACAAGGACGCTGTCTTCTTCCCTGAACCGGTGCCCGGGCCCGACGGGCGACCGTCCTACGCGATGCTGCACCGGCCGATGTGGGACCTCGGCTGGATCCGCGAGGGCGAGATCGCGCACCTCCCCGCCGGCATCACCGACGAGCGGCCGGGGATCTGGATCTCCTATGTCCCCGTCGAGCTTGTCGAGGCCGACATCCGGGCTCTCGCGCGACCGCAGGACCACACTTGTGTCGCGCTCCCCATGTACCCGTACGAAGAACTGAAGATCGGGGCCGGGCCGCCCCCGGTGCGTATCGACGAAGGCTGGCTGCTCATCCACCACGGCGTGACGGGCGAGGTCCCCGACGCCTGGGACCCCACCACCCAGACCGTGGAGTACGCCGCCGGGGCGATGGTCCTCGACGCCGCCGACCCGTCCCGGGTGCTGGCGCGGACCGACCAGCCGATCCTGACGCCGGAAACCGCGGACGAGCGCCAGGGCACCGTGCCCAACGTCGTCTTCCCGACTGCGATCGAGGAGGTGGACGGGGTCCGTTACGTGTTCTACGGCATGGCTGACGCGAAGATCGGTGTCGCGCGGCTCGACCGGACGCCGTGATGCCCAGCCTCGGCCACCACCATGACGCGCCATCCACAACAAAGGAAACGATCATGAACCTACGCCGCACCCTCGTCGCGCTGGCCGGCCTCGTCATCGCCCTGGCCGTCATCCCCGCCGGACCATCGAGCCCGTCCCTCGCGGAGGAGAACCCACCGGCCCTCACCAACCTGGCGCACCTCGACTGGCTGGGCGACACCGTCGACCCTCCGGACCAGGAAGGGCACACGACCTACCGGCTCGCCGAGGAGCCCGAGATCGGCGTGCTCTGGACTTACGCCGAGCCACGCGACGGAGTGCTGACCCGGGTTGGCGGAGGGACGTATGACCCCACGACCGACACCTACGGCCAGGGTGCGTTCAACGCCGATGACGTCTCGCGGGCCGCGGTCGTCTACATCAGGCACTGGGTCGCCACCGGCTCGGCGAGCAGCCGTGACAAGGCATACCAGATGCTGCGCGGCCTGACCTACCTGCAGACGGCCAGCGGCAAGAATGCCGGCAACGTCGTGCTGTGGATGCAGCCCGACGGCACTTTGAACCCCAGCGCCGAACCGGTGGAGCTGCCCGACCCGTCTGACAGCGACGCGTCCTACTGGGTGGCCCGCACCATCTGGGCCCTCGGCGAGGGCTACGCCGCCTTCGCGGCCACCGACGAGCCCGCTGACGCCGCGTTCGCCGCCTTCCTGCGCGACCGCCTCGAGCTGTCCATCGACGCGGTCGACCGTCAGGTGCTCGACACCTATCCCCAGCTGATGTCGGTCGACGGTCGGCCCACACCGTCCTGGCTCATCGCGAACGGTGCCGACGCCAGCGCGGAGGCCGTGCTCGGCCTCGCCGCCTACGTCGAGGCCGGTGGCAGTGACTCGGGACGGACCGCGCTCGCCCAACTCGCCGAAGGCATCGCCAGGCTCTCCGACGGTGACGCACGCAACTGGCCGTTCGGCGCGGTGTACCCGTGGGCGTTGTCCCGGTCGGTATGGCATGCATGGGGTTCGCAGATGCCAGCAGCCCTCGCTCGCGCGTTCCAGGCCTTGGGCGCGAACACGTACGTGGCCGCGGCTGTCAAGGACTCCGCGGTGTTCACGCCGTGGATGCTCACCTCGGGCGGCCCGGACAATGGCCGGCTGCCGACGCGGCTGGACCAGTCCCAGATCGCCTACGGCGCCGACTCGCGCGTCCAGTCGCTGCTCGCGACCGCCGAGGCGACCGGAAAGACCGGCCTTCGACGACTGGCCGGGATGCAGGCGGCGTGGTTCTTCGGAGCAAACGCGGCCGGCGTCCCCGCGTACGACCCGGACACCGGACGCACCATCGACGGCATCTCCGGCGACGGCGTCGTCAACACCAACTCCGGCGCCGAGTCCACGATCCACGGGTTGCTCACCATGCTCGCGCTCGACGCCAACCCAGACGTCGCGCATGACGCCCTAGTAGCGAGCATCGTCGAGCGGGTCGGGACCACCACCGTGCAGGCGGAGGACGCCACGACGACGGGTGACGCCCACGTCGTGACACCGGCCTCGATGTGGACCGGTGAATCGCTCTTCGGCGGGGTCGGCTACCTCGCGCTGGGCGACGGGTCGACCGCAACCCTCACGGTTCCCGTGGGGAGTACCAAGCGCCTTGTGATGCCGGTGGTGGACCTGATGCCCGGCAGCACCGCGGTCACTACCTGGTCGGCCGAGGACACTGTGCTCGGCAGTGTCCGGTCGGGCGAGATCGGTGCGCAGGGTGCCTCACCGGCACCGGGTGCGCTCCTGCCAGTGACATTGGGTCGCGAGCTTCCACGCGATGCCACGGCACTAGAGGTGCAGACAACCTCCGATGGGGTGGACGAAGCCAGGATCGATGCCGTGATGCTCGAGCCGCTGGTGTCCCGCTATGTCCTCGCCGGTGGCGGTCATGCGACGGCGCTGCTGCGCAGCGCGGCCAGCAAGGTCGCACACACCGTTGTGCGGATGCCGGGCAGCGGTCCCGCCGTGGTCGAGGTGTACGACGGGGAAGCGCGGCTGCTCAGCACCTCGACTACCGCGGCGCGGACCGTGCCGGTGAGGGTGGCGCCTGGAGGGTTCACCCTGGTCCGGCGCTGACCCCGGGACACAAGCGGGGCAGCAGGGACGGAAGTGGCGCGGTTGGCGCCACACGGGGCGTCTCCAGCCCCGGATGTGTCCCGCAGCCAGCCTGGCCCGCCGGCGGGTGCGTACGCGCCCCGCGCTGCGCAGGGTGATGCTTCGAGGCAAGAACGGTGGGATATGGGCATGACGGACTTCGAGGGCTTGGTCGCCGTGGTGACCGGCGGAGCGAGCGGCATCGGCGCAGCCACCGTGAGAGTGCTCCGCAGCCGCGGCGCCGCGGTTGCCGTCTTCTACCTCTCCCACAAGCCAGATGCGCCCGCCGAATTGATGATGCCCTGCGATGTCGGCGATACCGAATCCGTGGAGGCGTCGATCGGCGCCGCGGCGGACCGCCTCGGCCGCATAGACATCGTGGTGAACAGCGCGGGCATCGGCGCCACCGGTACCGTCGCCGACAACAACGACGACGAATGGCTGCGAGTGCTCAACATTAACCTGTTGGGCATCGTCCGCGTTTCGCGTGCATCGCTGCCGCACTTGACCGCCTCACGGCACGCCGCCATCGTCAACGTGTGTTCAGTCCTGGGTGTTGTTGGCGTGTCCCAACGCGCCGTGTACTCGGCCAGCAAGGGAGCAGTCGCAGCTCTCACGCTCGCCATGGCGGCTGACCATCTCGCCCACGGCATACGAGTGAACGCGGTGCTGCCGGGCACCACGGACACGCCGTGGGTCACGCGGCTCCTGCAGGCGGCAGAAGACCCCGCCGGCGCGCAGGCCGCGCTCCGCGCCCGTCAACTGATGGGGCGCCTCATCACCCCGAGGAAGTCGCCCACGCCATCGCCTACCTCGCCAGTCCACACGCCGCCTCCACCACCGGAACGCTGCTTGCGGTGGATGGCGGCATGACTGCGCTGCGGCCCCCAGGGGGGCCGGCCCGATGAGGTCGCGTGCGCGATCGCGCAACCGGCCGCGTGATTACGTACAGCTCAGCCTGGTGACTGTCGAAACGCCAACACCCCGCTGACGAGCAGGACCCATAACAGGAAGACCAGGAAGCCGACAAAGCCGATGGCCAGGGGAAGAGGCATCGCGGTGACGATGCTCGCCCAACCGAGCCACGGGGGCAGCACACGGTGTCGCAGTGCCGCCACGGCAACCCCCGCCGCCAGCAGGATCGCCGCGAGCGCACCGCAGACGAAGAGCAGGAATCCGGCATTCTCGAACAGCCGGCGCGTGTTCGGCTCGAGCTCGAAGTCGGCATCGCTGGCCGAGAATGCCGTCGCGCGGGAGAGCGCGTTCCCGGCGAGGATCAGCATCGACCCGGCCAGTCCTCCGGCGAAGGCGATCCGCGCGGCCGACGAGCCCCCTGGTCCGGCGCGGTCGATGACGGTTCGCACACCATGCGAGAAGAGCAGGAGGAGCAGAGCGGCCGCGGCGATGAGGAAGAACGCAACCACCTCTCGTGCGCGGTGCCCCGAGTCGGCGTAGTAGTCGAGGATCTCGCGGTCGCTGGGCCCCACCTCGATGCCCATGGAGAAAGCGGTCACGTAGGCGGCGACGAACCCCAGCCCGGCGAGCGCAGCCCAGCGCTCGGTGGAGAGTCTGGTCATGTCTGCTCCCTCGGTCGATCGGGATACAGCCTGCAGGCCCGCGCATGTCGGTTCAGCGCAGGCGCTCCTTCAGCGCACGATGAGGGACTTGCCCCGCACATCGACGTGGTGACCGGTCCGGTTCAGCTCTCCCGCGCCCTCGGGTCGCGAGACGCCGACCCGGTCGGCGAACTCAGGACCATGCCGCACCAGCATGCCCCGGAAGGACACCACGTCGCCGGCTCGCACACGTACGCCTGACTCGCCGCCCACCCGCAGCTTCACCCACATGCGGGCCCCCGGCTCACCCACCCAGAAGCCCTCGTCGGCGGGCACGGCGAGCACGGGTACCTCCCGAGCCCGCACGGGGTCACCGGTGAAGCGCGGGAGCTCGCGGTCCGCGAGGGAAAGCAGGTCACGATCCTGGACGAGGAGCGGCGCCCGCACCGCTGCCCCGTTGGGTGGCTCGTTCGGCTGGGGCGCCGGTTGGGCAAGTGCCACCGCGGCAACGGCCACCACACCCGCGGCGGTAGCAGCAGAGCCGACCTGCACCGACCGGCGCCGGGCCAGCTGTGCCAGCCAACCAAGAGCAGCGCCGCCGGTCAGCCATGGGAGCACACCCGCGAGCGCGCGCTCACGCCGGACCAGCACCGGGGCAAGCTCAGCACAGGTGGCGCAGTGGACCACGTGGCGACCCGCACGCAGGGCGGCCTGACGCCGCCTATCGGAGGTGGACAACGCGAGCAGGACCGGTCGACAGCGATCGGTGGGCAGCTCAACCCGACGTAGCCCGAGCACGTAGTCGAGGCGGAGACGGGCGCGAGCCCGGCCGAGCTGGGCGGCCGCAGCGCCCGCCGAGCGTCCGCCGGCTGCCTCGGACAGCGGGCGTCCCTCGACGTCGTGGGCGAGCATCAGGTCCCGTTGGTCGTCGGGCAGGCGTTCGAGTGCCGAGCGCAAGGCGCGTCGTTCCTCCAGGGCGACCACCGTGGCCTCGGGCTGGTCCGGCTCGCTGCGGTCGAGCAGGCGCGGCAGGTTGCGACGTCGCCTCGCCACCGCCCGCTGTTCGTCGTGCACGAGGTTGCGGGCCACTGCAAACGCGTAGCCGGTGGCGGCCTGGTCGTCTAGCCGGTGGCGCACCGCCAGCACCGTCGCCACGGTCTCCTGGACGATGTCGTCGACGTCGTGCGGATCGGTCGCCAGCGAACGCACGAACCGGCGCAGCGGCTCGACCAGCTCGGTCAGCTCAGGGGCGCTCGCGGCGTGCGGCGACGACTCGGCTGCCTGCACGTGGACCATCTTGCCAACCAGCCGAGAAACATGCGTCATGCCGGTGGGCCGAAGACGTCTACCTGAGGACAACCGAAGTTCGTCCTCGAGGAGGCAGGCGTGTTCCCGCCCTACGTCGTCGCCGCAGCGTCCCGTCGACCAGGTCCCAGCCCGATGGGCGTCGATGCGCGCAGGGAGCGCTCCGGCGGCTACGTCCCGCTCGGGGTGCGCCACGCCGTACCGTCGGGCAGGGACGAGTCGGTGCAGATGCGGACGGCGCTGTGCGGCGAGCCGGTCACCGGCTGGTTCATGTTCCTCAGCCTGGAGTTCCGGGGCAGCAATGCCGCTGACTGCCGCCGCTGCGAGCAGCTGCTGAGGATGCGCGCCGAAAAGCAACGGACGAGCTGACAAGCCAATTCGCTGGACACGTTTCCGCCGTGGCCCACCGGCCAAGACGGACGGACACCCGCACACAACCACAGCAGACACCGAGATGGAGACAGCAAATGATCACGCAGGACCAGGTACGTGACCTGATGGGCTCGCAGCTCATCGACCCCGCCGGGAGCAAGATCGGCAAGGTCGGCCAGATCTATCTGGACGACCAGACCGGCCAGCCCGAGTGGGCGACCGTGAACACCGGTCTCTTCGGGTCGAGCGAGAGCTTCGTCCCCCTGGCGCAGGCCGAGACGACCGGCGGTGAGATCCGGGTGCCCTACGACAGGGACAAGATCAAGGACGCCCCGAACGTCTCCGCCGATGGCGGCCACCTCGACCAGGCCGAGGAGGTCGAGCTCTACCGCTACTACGGGCTGGACTACTCCGAGTCCCGGTCCGACTCCGGCCCTGCCGGCAAGGACGTCTCCGGTCCGAACACCGATGACGCGATGACCCGCTCCGAGGAGCGCCTGCATGCAGGCACGGAGACGGTCACGGCTGGCAAGGCCCGCCTGCGCAAGTGGGTGGAGACCGAGAAGCAGCAGGTCACCGTGCCGGTGAAGAAGGAGAAGGCCCGGCTCGAGACTGAGCCGATCACCGACGCCAACCGGGGCGACGGGATGTCGGGGCCTGACCTCTCCGAGGAGGAGCACGAGGTCACGCTGACCGAGGAGCGTCCGGTCGTGGCGAAGGAGACGGTGCCGGTCGAGCGGGTCCGCGTCACCAAGGACGTGGAGACCGAGGACCACCAGGTGACCGAGGATGTCCGCAAGGAGCGCGGCGACGCCGAGGGCGTCGACGTGACCGATGACAGGTCCCGCACGACCCGGTGACCGATCGGGCCGATAGGCCCCGCATCCGACGAGGTCCTGTCTCCGACCGCGGAGACAGGGCCTCGTCCTGGTTGCAGCGCGTACGTCGCAGCCTCGGCCTGCGGTGGGCAGCCCGTCTTGGGCTGGTGGCCCGAGCCGTCTTCTACCTGGTCCTTTCCTACCTCTCCTTCCGAGTCGCGGCGGGTCAGCCGGCCGGAGTCGGTCAGGCCAACGCCAACGGCGCGCTGCGCGCCGTGGCGGGCACGCCACTGGGCGCTCTTGCACTGGTGGCGGCAGTCGCCGGGTTCGTGGCCTTCGCGCTCGCCCGGTTCGCCGGCGCCCTCGGCGACCGCTCCGTGTCGCGAGCCTGCAGGCTCACGACCGCTGGCCAGGGCGGCTTCTATCTCGGCATGGCGGCCGTGACGACGAGGTTCTTGCTCGGTGACCGCAGTGCGGGTTCTCAGAAGCAGCAGGACTCGATGACGGCACGCCTGCTGGCGGCTCCGGCCGGTCGATGGGTGCTGGTCGTCATCGGGGTCCTGGTCGTAGCCGTCAGCGCCTGGCAGACCTACCTCGCCGTGCGCGGCGGCTTCACCGCCAGTCTCCGGACGTCCGAGCTGAGCCCGCGGTCACGGCGGGCGACCCGCTACCTCGGTGGGTTGGCGATCGCCGCGCGCGCAGCATGCGTCGCACCGTTGGGGGTGCTGCTCGTCCTCGCCGCGGTCCACGACCGGCCCAGGCAGGTGACTGAGGCGAGAATGAGCTCATGCCGCAGGAACTGAGCTCGACGCAGCTGCGGGCGGCGTTCGCGGCACGGCTCTCCACGATGTACGGCGGTGAGGTGCCCGCCTACCGCACCCTCGTCGACGTCGCGGCGCAGGTGAACTACGACGTGGTTGCCGGTGATCCGGACGCCGAGCGGCTCGGCAGCCTGGAGCGGGTCACCGCCGAGCGGCACGGCGCGATCCGGGTGGGCACGGTCGCGGAGCTGCGCGAGGTCGGGCAGCTCTTCGCCGCGATGGGCATGCACCCGGTCGGCTTCTACGACCTGCGTGATGCCGGCGCCGCCTCGGTGCCGGTGGTGTCCACGGCGTTTCGCCCGCTCGATGCAACCGAGCTGGCGGCGAACCCGTTCCGGGTATTCGTCTCGGTGCTCACGACCGACGACCGCCGGTTCTTCCCTGCCGACCTGCAGCACGATGTGGAGCGCTTCCTCGGCCGGCGGCAGCTCTTCTCGCCAGAGCTGCTCTCCTTGGCCGAGCGAGCCGAGGCCGACGGGGCTCTCCCGGAAGCCGAGGCCGACCGGTTTCTCGACCTGGCCGTCGACGCGTTCTCGTTGTCGGCCGAGCCGATCGACCGTGCGTGGTATGAGCGACTCGAGCAGGTCTCCGGCGTCGCGGCCGACATCGCCGGTGTGACCACCACCCACATCAACCATCTGACCCCCCGGGTCCTCGACATCGACCTGCTGTACGAGCGGATGCAGGCCGCCGGCGTGGAGATGATCGACGAGATCCAGGGACCGCCGCGGGTCGATGGTCCGGCGGTCCTGCTGCGCCAGACCTCGTTCCGGGCGCTGGCCGAGCCGCGGTGGTTCCGCGGTCCGGACGGCAGGGTCGAGCGGGGCGCCCTCCGGGTCCGCTTCGGCGAGGTCGAGGCGCGGGGAGTCGCGCTGACCTCGGCCGGGCGGCAACGGTTCGACGCGACGGGCGTGGCCGACCTTCCCCGCACCGAGCGGGACCTGGCGGTGAACGACCTGGCCTTCTACACGGTCACCGCGCGCCCGCAGCGACCGCGGCAGAGGCCGCCGCTCGGCGACCTCGCCGCCCTCGTCGACGGCGGCTGGGTGATCCTGCATCCGGTCGTGTACGAGGACTTCCTGCCTCGCTCGGCCGCCGGGATCTTCCGCTCCAACCTCGGGCGTGACGACGACAGCGACCGGTCGCAACCCGGGTCGCAGCGTGATGCGGGATGGCTGGCCGGCGTGCTGCAGCGGCCGGTGCATGACCTGTTCGAGCTCTACGCCGCCCAACGACAGGCGTCGTGGGACGTCGCGCTGCGTACGCTCTCGGCGTGACTGCTGCCATCAGCCGGCCTGCCCTTCCCAAGACCGCGGAGCTGAGCGACCTGGCCCGACGATCGCTGCACGCATGCGGTGTCGACGAGTCCCTCCTCTCTGGCGACCAGTGGTCGCGATCCCCGATCACCGGCGACGACCTCCTCCCGGTCTCCTGGGCCGCCGACGGAGACGTCGAACGCGCGGTGGAACGCGCGCACGCGGCGTTCCTGGCCTGGCGCACAACACCGGCCCCTGCTCGAGGAGCGCTGGTGAAGCGGCTCGGTGAGCTGCTGGGTGAACATCAGGACGCGCTGGCGGACCTGGTGACGATCGAGGTCGGCAAGATCCGCTCGGAGGCGCGCGGCGAGGTGCAGGAGATGGTCGACGTCTGCGACTTCGCCGTCGGCCTCTCCCGGCAGCTCTACGGGCGGACCATGCCTTCTGAGCGTCCGGGCCACCGCCTGATGGAGACCTGGCACCCCCTCGGGGTCGTCGGGGTCGTGACCGCTTTCAACTTCCCCGTGGCCGTCTGGTCGTGGAACGCTGCGATCGCCCTCGTCTGCGGTGACCCCGTCGTATGGAAGCCGTCGGAGCTCACGCCTCTCACGGCTCTGGCCTGCAGCGCGCTGCTCGACCGGGCGGCGGCCGAGACGGGCGCACCCGCACACCTGAACCAGGTGCTGGTCGGGGACGCGACGACGGCCCGCCCGCTGGTCGAGCACCCCGATGTCGCCTTGGTGAGCGCGACCGGGTCGGTGCGGATGGGGCGGGACGTCGCTCAGCGCGTCGCCGGTCGGCTGGGCCAGACCCTGCTCGAGCTCGGCGGCAACAACGGGGCTGTGGTGACACCGACGGCGAACCTCGGCCTCGCCACCCGCGGGATCGTCTTCGGGGCGGCAGGGACCGCGGGGCAGCGGTGCACGACGATGCGCCGGCTCATCGCCCACGAGGACGTGGTGGACGACCTCGTCGGGCGCGTGGTCGAGGCATACCGCCGGCTCCCGGTCGGCAACCCCTTCGACCCCTCGACGCTGGTCGGCCCGCTGGTCAACCGGGCCGCGTACGACTCGTTGGTCACCGCTCTCGAGGACGTGCGCTCCAGCGGGGGCGAGGTCCTCGTGGGCGGGGAGCGGCGGCTCGCCGAGGAGGGCCCGGACGCGTTCTACGTCACCCCCGCCGTCGTGCGGCTGCCCCGGCAGGCCGACGTCGTACGCCGGGAGACGTTCGCGCCTCTCCTGCACGTCCTGACCTACCGCGACCTACGCGAGGCGATCAGCCTGCACAACGCCGTGCCGCAGGGGCTCGCCTCGAGCATCTTCACCGGCGACCAGGCCGAGGCCGAGCGCTTCCTGGCGGCGGACGGCTCGGACTGCGGCATCGTCAACGTGAACATCGGCACGTCGGGTGCGGAGATCGGTGGAGCGTTCGGCGGCCAGAAGGAGACCGGCGGCGGTCGCGAGTCCGGCTCGGACTCGTGGAAGGCCTACATGCGCCGGGCCACGAACACCGTCAACTACAGCGGGGAGCTGCCTCTCGCCCAGGGCGTCGAGTTCCCCGTCTGAGGTCGAGGAGGCCGACCGACCCCTGTTGACTGCCCTCCCGGGGAATGCCAGTGTGGAACTGTGCACAGATTCCCGGTGCCTTGCACAAGTGTGCAAGATCTACTGACCTAGTCAAGCCCAGCATGCAGGACAGAGGGCGGTATGTCCTCGGCCTCGACGGCGGCACTGAGGCCATGCGCGCGGCCGTTTTCGACACCGCTGGTCGGCAGGTCGCTTTCGCACGGGCGCCTTACCGGACGGTTCATGCGCGTCCGGGTTGGGCCGAGCAGGATCCGCAGGACTGGTGGGCGGCTGCTGTGGCGGCGACTCGTGAGGCGGTGAGCCTGAGCCGGGTCGACGTGGCCGACATCCGTGGCATCGCGGTTGCATGCACCAGTTGCACGGTGGTGACCACCGATGCCGCAGGGGAACCACTGCGGCCCGCGCTTATCTGGATGGACGTCCGTGCCTCCCAAGAGGCGGGTCGCATTGCGCAAACGGGTGATCCCGCACTGAAGTACAGCGGGTACACCAAGATCTCGGCCGAGTGGCTGCTGAGCAAGGTGCTGTGGCTGGCCGACCACGAGCCCGGTACCTACGAGCGCGCTGCCCACATCCTGGAATTCACCGACTGGCTGGGCTACCGGCTGACCGGGGAGTGGGCGGTGAGCATCAACACCGCTTCCATCCGGGGCTACTACGACCGTGCGGCCGGTGGCTGGCCGGCCACGTTGTTCTCCGCAGTGGGACTGCCTGACCTCGTCGAGAAGCTGCCGGCCCGGGTGGTCGACATGGGCGGCCCGCTGGGAACGCTGACCTCCCAGGCGGCTGACGAGCTCGGCCTGCTGCCTGGGACGCCGGTCGCCGAAGGCGGGGCCGATGCCTTCGTCGGGATGGTGGGTCTCAACGTCATCTCCCCGGGGCGGGCCGCACTGATCACCGGCTCCTCGCACCTGCACCTGGCGCAGACGGAGACGCCGAGCTACGCGCCTGGCATGTTCGGCGCATACACAGACGCGGTCGTTCCCGGGCACTACACGATCGAGGGGGGCCAGGTCTCCACGGGCTCCGTGATCAGCTGGTTCCGGAACCTCTGCAGCGGTGAACACTTCTCGACCGGTGCGATCCCGCCCGACCGGGTCTTCCGCGTGCTGCAGGAGCAGGCGAAGCGCATCCCGCCAGGGTGCGACGGTGTCCTCGCACTGGACTTCTGGCAGGGAAATCGGACGCCCTACGTCGATGCCGACGCCCGCGGCATGATCTGGGGGCTCA
The DNA here is from genome assembly GCA_013698395.1 of Sporichthyaceae bacterium. GTDB lineage: Bacteria > Actinomycetota > Actinomycetes > JACCUZ01 > JACCUZ01 > JACCUZ01. Next base: position 17,506 of record JACCUZ010000121.1, on the reverse strand, counting down.
GCCTCGGGCATACGCCGGCACACATCTATCGCGCGCTGATCGAAGCCGTCTGCTTCGGGACCGAAAACATCTTCCGCACGTTCGCCTCCTGCGGGCATCAGATCGACGACGTCGTCGCCTGCGGAGGCGCGATCAAGAGCGATCTGTGGATGCAGATCCACGCCGACGTGTCGAACCTTCCCATCACGATCACGGCGGTACCGGAGGCCGTCAGCCTAGGTGCCGGCATCCTCGCCTCAGTCGCCGGCGACATCTACCCAGACGTGGCGACGGCGGCTCGGGCGATGGTTCACGTCGAGCGCGAGATCCATCCGGACGCCGTGAACCACGCCGCCTACCAGTTCTACTTCGACAGGTACGTCGCGTCGTTCGATGCGATGCGGCAATTGATGCACGAGGTGGTCGAGCATGTCCGTCTTTGATCAGGACACCAGAATCGTCGACGTTTCAACGCTGGTGCGGCTCTACCGCGGGATGGTGAGGATCCGCCGAGCTGAGGAGCGGATCTTGGAACTGCTCCTTCAGAACCGCTTGTCCAGCACGATGTGCCACGTCAGCATCGGCCAGGAGGCGGTCGCGGTTGGGGTATGCGATGTGCTCCGTCCGGAGGACTACGTCACCAGTACTCACCGGGGGCACGGACATTTCCTGGCCCGAGGAGGTGCCATGAGTGCCCTCATGGCGGAGCTCATGGGTCGCGAGACCGGCGCCTGCCGCGGTCGTGGCAGCTCGATGCACTTGGTCGATGCATCCATCGGTCACCTGGGTTCGAATGCGATCGTCGGTGGGCATATCCCGATCGCGACCGGCGCGGCCCTCTGGAGCTCACTGACGGGGCAGTCCAGGGTGGCGGTGTCCTTCTTCGGGGATGGCGCCACAACGGAAGGCATCTTCCACGAGGCGGTGAACTTCGCCGCCGTTCGCGGATTGCCGGTGGTCTTCGTCATTGAGAACAATCACTACGCCATGTCGTTGCCATGGGAGCGAGCCACGGCTCAGCCGAGTGTCGCACGCAAGGCCGAGGGCTACGGCATCATCGGTGTCGACGTCGACGGCCAGGACGTGCTTGCGGTTCGCGAGGCGGCCGACCAGGCAGTGTCACGGGCTCGCCGAGGAGAAGGGCCCACGTTGCTCGGTGTCGAGACATACCGTTTCCTGGGCCACTCCCGGGGCGACCCGAGTACCTACCGCGACCGCGAGGAGGAGCAGCGCTGGCATGCGCGGGATCCGCTCCTGCTGGAGAAAATTCGGCTTTCCGCCGCCGGCGTCGCGGGCGATGTCACCGAGTCACTGGAGCGAGAGATCGAGGCCGAGATCGTCGCCGCCATGGAGTTCGCGGAGGCAGGACCGATCGCCTCCGTGGATGAGGTCTTCTCCGACATCTACGCCACTCCGTTGGGAGGCGACCAGTGACTGGCACCCTCAGCTCCGCCCGGACGGTGTCCTTTCGTGACGCGCTACGGGAAGCGTTGCACGAGGAGATGGAGGCGGACGAGAGCGTGATCCTTCTCGGCGAGGATGTTGGCCGTTACGGTGGTGCCTACGCCGTGTCCCGAGGCCTGCTGGAGAGGTTCGGCGAGCGCCGGGTCATCGACACGCCGATGTCGGAAGCGCTCATCGTTGGAGCTGCCCTCGGTGCCGCCATGGTCGGTGCCCGACCAGTGGCGGAGATCATGTACATGGACTTCGTCACTCTGGCCATGGACAACCTGGTGAACCAGGCGGCGAAGGTCCATTACATGTTCGGCGGGCAGTTCAATGCACCTCTCGTCGTGCGAGTCCAACAGGGCACCGGTCGGGGCGCGGGCTCGCAGCATTCCCAGAGCCTTGAGGGATGGTTTGCCCATGTCCCGGGCCTCAAGGTGGTGGCTCCCAGCACGCCTGCCGATGCCAAGGGACTCCTGAAGGCCGCTATCCGGGACAACGATCCGGTCCTGTTCATCGAGCACAAGGGCCTCTACCCGCGCAAAGGAGCGGCAGCAGAAGTCGACCATGTGGTGCCGCTCGGTGTCGCGGACGTCAAGCGGACGGGCACGGACGTGACCATCGTTACCTGGTCCAACCACGTTCACATTGCGCTCGAAGCCGCAGAGCGGCTGTCTGCGGACGGCGTGTCCGTCGAGGTCGTGGACATGCGCTGCCTCGCGCCACTGGACATGACGACAGTGCTCGACTCCGCCGGCTCGACCCGACGCGTGCTGGTGCTGCACGAGGCCTGCCGCACGGGCGGCCTCGGTGCCGAGATCGCCGCCACCGTCGGCGAGCAGCTCTTCGGCGAGTTGGCTGCTCCCGTCCGGCGACTCACTGCCCCAGACGTCGTTCTGCCGGCTCACACCGAGCTGGAGCGAACACTGATCCCGGACGTCGAAGACGTGGTCCTGGCCGTGCGTGACCTGCTGAGCAGCTGAGGAAGGCCAATGGAAGTTGCCGTGGTGATGCCCCCGATGGGGGACGCGGCGGGCGACCTTGTGCTGGCCCTTTGGCACAAGGCGCCCGGCGACCGCGTCGTGAAGGGCGAGCCGCTGTTCGACGTAGCGACGGACAAGGTCGACATGTCTGTCGAGTCGCTGTACACCGGCACCCTTACCAGGACCGTCTGCGCGGAAGGTCAATCGGCCGTCGAGGGCGAAACCATCGCCTACATCGACGAGAGCGGGCAGGCCTAGCAGTGGCAGAGGCCCGGGCCGCCCCGCGGTCCGTGGGCAGCGCGGAGGGCCGCCGCGAGGACCTGGTCGCCGATGCCGCGGCGTTGTACTACCAGTCCAGGCTCGACCAGCAGGAGATCGCCAGGCGGATGAAAGTCTCCCGGTCGACCGTCTCCCGGATGCTTAGCGAGGCACTCGACACTGGGATCGTCGAAATCCGGATCCGTCGCCCGTTGGCGCTCGCGGAGGACGTTCAGCGGGCGCTCGTCTCGACGTTCGGGCTGCGCGATGCGCTCGTTCTCGCGGCTCACGGTCCCGCGGAGGCGCTACTGGGTCGCGTGGGCGCCTTGGCTGCGCGGTACGTCGACGGAGTCCTGACAGATGATGATGTGCTCGCCATCTCGTGGGGCACGAGCTTGCGGGCTGTCACCGATGCCCTGGAACCTCGGATCCCCCGAACCGTTGAAGTGGTCCAGATGCTCGGTGGAGCGTGCAGTCGCGACCCACAGGTCGATGGCACCGAGCTAGCCCGCCGGCTGGCCGACCTGCTGGGCGGCCGATGCCGCTACCTGAACGCGCCGCTCGTTGTCGACAGCGAGGAGGTGGCGAGCGCACTGTTGCGGCAGCGAGGTGTCCGGGACACGCTGGCGGCGGCCGGCCAAGCCGACGTGGCGCTTGTGGGCATCGGCGCACTGATACCCGAGGTGTCGTCTCTGCTGCGGGCCGGGTATCTGAGCCGAAGGGGGCTCGCCGACATCCGGCGTACCGGGGCCGTCGGGGACGTGTGCGGACATCTGTTCACCGCGGAAGGCCGGCTTGTCGAGTCGGAGTTCCAGCGACGGGTCATCGCCATCGCCGCTGCACCGCTAAGCCGGATCCCCCGAGTGATCGGGGTTGCGGCCGGTCGGCGCAAGGCGGAGGCCGTCCTTGGGGCCCTGCGTTGTCGCTTGGTGAACGTGCTGGTCACGGATGAGGAGACCGCTTGCGCGGTGCTGACCCTCGCATCGTGACTGCCGCCGCGAGCCGGTGCATCTCGTCGCGAATCGCCGGATACGTGTGACGAAATACGGCGTACAGCTCGTCGTACAGACCGGCAGGGGACGGGTCCGGTTCGATGCGTTGCGCGACGGGGTTCCACGCCCGCGTATCGACGCCGACCGCCTCGGCGGCTAGGCGTGCGTCGCCGTACGATGCGCCGATCGTGGTGGTGGGGAGATCCTGTGGCAACTGCGTCACATCGCTGACGATGTGCGTCCAGAGGTTCCCCCGCGTGCCTCCACCGACCGCAACGAGCCGTCGTGGGGGCGCGCCGGCCTCGGCCATCGCATCGAGATTGTGGCGCACGCCGTAGGCCACGCCCTCGAGTGCCGACCGGTAAAGGTGTGCCCTGGTGTGCCCGAGCGTGAGACCCAGCCAGCATCCACGGGCTCTCGGGTCGAACAGAGGCGTGCGCTCACCTGCGAAGTACGGCAGCAGGACCAGTCCATCGCTGCCGGCCGGCACCTCTGCCGCCTGTGCGGTGAGATCGCCGAGGGATTGACCGGTGACCTCTGCGAACCACGTTGTGACGAGGCCGGAGGTGGCCATGCCGGCGGCGACGGAGTTGGTGTTGGGGGTTCGCCCGCTGGCTGCCCACAAGCCGCCGTGGACTGCTGGCCGTGCCACTGTCTGGATGAGGAACAGAGTCGAGCCGTACATGACCATCGTGTCACCGATCCCGTCGGACCCGACGCTGTGCGCCTCGGCGAGCGCGTCGATGGTCCCGGCGACGACGGGTGTGCCGGCGGCGATGCCGCACGCTTCGGCCGCGGCCGTATGCACCTCACCCACGACGTCACCGGGCCAGGCGAGGCGGGGGCGCTCGATGCCAGGGGCGGACGCCGCCCACCCGTCCGCCCACCAGTCGCTCCTGCCGAGATCGTAGAGCGGATCGGACGTGCTCGCCGAGTAGTGGTCGAGCACGTACTCGCCGGTCAGGCGCTGCACGAGCCAGCTGGACGCGCCGTACCACCGCCGCGCCCGCTCCCACACCTCGGGTTCATGCCGGGCGACCCACAGGAACTTTGGTCCCACCGCCTGCGAGGTGAGCCGGTTCCCATTGACCTCGAGCAACCGACCCGCGCCGAGAGTCTCGGTCAGCTCCTCGATTTCGCGCTCAGCACGGGTGTCGATCCCATAGAGGATGGCGGCCCGCAGCGGCTGGCCGCCGACGTCGGTGAGCAGCGTGCTGGGACCGATGCCGCTGACCCCCACGCACGTGACCTCGTGACCGGGAACCGTCGAGAGCACCTCGTGGGTCAGTTCTCGGAAGTCGGACCACCAGACATCCTCGGCGTCGTGCTCGAACCATCCCGGATGCGGCGTGGTGGTCAGATGTGGACGAATCGCGGATGCGACGAGGGTCCCATCGGCGGCGACGGCCACGGCCTTGCTGCTCGCGGTGCCGATGTCCACTCCCAGGAACATCAGACCCGTTCCCGCACTCGGGCATCAGTGTTGTCCGGTGCGGCTCGCTGGTCTTCCAGATGTGCCGACACGACGCGACGCAATCGGGAGCCGTACGCCGCCGCGTCCTCGTCGTTCAGCTCGTCGTCGGTGATGATCTGGTCGACCTCCTCCAGCTGTGCGACCCGAACCAGGGCGTGCCGACCGAGCTTGGTGCTGTCCGCCAGCACCACGGGCGTGCGGCCGGCCGCGATCATCGAGCGCTTCAGCGGGATCTCCGCCGCATTCGTGTTGGTGATGCCGGTGTCGAGGGCGATGGCGTCGGCGCCGAGGAATGTCCAGTCGACCCGGAGATCCGAGACGAAGGCGACCGCCCGGTCGCCGACCAGCGTGTACGTCGAGTTCAGCAGTTCGCCGCCAGTCACCAGGAGACGGATCGCGGGGTAATCCGCAACAAGCAGGGCGATGCGGAGGTCGTTGGTGACGACGGTCAGGTCACGGCGGCCCCGGAGTGCAACTGCGAGATGGTACGTGGTAGAGCCGCTGTCGATGAGGATGCTGTCTCCGTCGACGACAGCCTCGCCCGCGGCGGCAGCGATCGCCTTCTTCGCCTCGGTCCGCTGCTGCTGCTTGAGCGCATAGGGGACGTCGACCGCTCCGTCGAGCAGACGGGCGCCGCCGTGCGTGCGCTGCAGCTGACCGTCCCGGGCGAGGGCGTCCAGGTCGCGCCGGATCGTGGACGAGTCGACGTCGAGGCTGTCGGCGAGAGCCTTTGCCTCCACGTAGCCGGTGAACAGCAGCCGGCGAAGAATTTCGCGCCGCCGTTGCCCAGTGCGCATCCAACCCCTTCCTGCCGCGCGATGCTAGCCAGGTGCGCGGATTCGTGCATCAGGGAAGATTGTTAACGGACCGGTAACGGCGCCTTGACCTCACGTTCGCACTAGGACCAGAGTGCGGTGCCGAACAGGTGCGCGATATCGCGCAGGGCGAGGAGATGAGGCGGACCGGTGCATTCCCAGCTTGGCGATGCGACAGCCGATCTTCTGGGGTTGTGCCGCCGACTGTCCGGCGTAGCGGCGCCTGCGGGGAACGAGGACCGCCTGACTGCCGCCGTGGTCGACCATCTGCGCTGCGGCGGCCTGGAGCCGTTCGTGGACCGGCTCGGACAGATCGCGGTGGGATTCGGACCCTCCGATGGTGCCGCGGTGATGGTCACCGCCCACCTCGATGAGCTGGGGCTGGTGGTCCGGGGGGTCGATTCGGACGGGATGTTGCGCGTGCACCGCCTCGGCGGAATGCCAGAGCGGGTGCTGCCCGGCCTGCGACTTCTCGTCCACACCTCCCGCGCGGACGTCCCTGCGGTCGTCGGTGTCAAGAGCCACCACTTGACCCCGTCGGAGGAAAAGTACGTCGCACGCCCCGCGACCGACCTGTATCTCGACATCGGCGCCGCCAGCGATCACGAGGCTCACACGGCCGGCATCCGGGTCGGCGACCCCGTCACCTATCAGCCCACCTGGGACGACCTCGGTGGCGGACGGTTCGCCGGGAAGTCGCTCGACGATCGCGTCGGGGTGGCGGCCTTGCTGGCATACGTCGATCGGCTCGTCGCTGAACCGCCCTCGAGTCCCGTGGTCGTCGCGTTCACGACCCAGGAGGAGTTCAATGTCCGCGGGACCCTGACACTCGCTGCGAAGTTCCAGCCTGACATGGTCGTCAACCTCGACGTCGCCCCCGCCACTGACACTCCTGACCTTGTCGGCCAGGGTTCGGTCCGTCTAGGCGGTGGCCCAACGCTGTCGCGGCTCAGCTTCCACGGCCGGGGCACGCTCGGCGGGTTGATCCCGCACCCGGGTCTGGTGCGTGCCGTAGAGGCAGCTGCGGACGCTGCATCGATGCCCGTGCAGCACGACGCGATGGTCGGTGTCATCACGGACGCCGCCTTCGTCACCATGGCGACCGCGCAGGGAATTGCCGCCGTGGGACTCGGTATCCCGGTGCGCTACACACATTCCCCGGTGGAGACTGCGCAGCTCTCCGACGTCGCGGCGTCGGTCGAGCTCCTCGCGAGCCTTGTCCCGCGGATGCCCAGTGTCGACCTGGCGCGCGGCGCCGTGCAGATCACGAGTGGAGGACTGGCATGACGGCCATCGATGAGATCTTCGGCAAGCCGAAGGCAATCATCGCGATGGCACACTTCCCGCCGATGCCGGGTCAGCCGCTGTACGACGCCAGCGGGGGGGTCGACGCACTTCTCGAGTGGGTGGGCAGGGATGTGGCGGTCCTCGCGCGCAGCGGCATCGACGCAGTTATGTTCTGCAACGAGGGCGACAGGCCGTACCGAACGACCACCGGCCCCGAAGTCGTCGCCGTCATGGCGGCTGTGATCACTGAAGTCAAACGGCAGCTCGCCATCCCCTTCGGCGTCGACATCTTGTGGGATCCGCGAGCGGCGATCGGCCTTGCGCATGCCGTGGGGGCGTCCTTCGTGCGCGAGGTGTTCAGCGGCGCATACGCCGGTGACTTCGGGGTCTGGAACACCGACCCGGCGTCCACGTTGGCCTACCGGCGCCAGATCGGGGCGGACCGTCTCAAGCTCTTCTACAACGTGACCGCCGAGTTCGCGGCGCCACTGGCGCCCAGGGGCATCGCGCTCACCGCGCGCTCTGCTGTGTTCAGCTCGCTGGCCGACGCCGTCTGCATCTCTGGTTCCGTCACCGGCACCGGTGTTGACGTGGCACAGCTGCGCGAGGCGAAGCAAGCGCTGGGTACTCAGACAGCGGTTATCGCGAACACCGGGGTGCGACCGGACACCGTCGAGGAGATGCTGAGTGTGGCTGACGGTTGTGTCGTGGGTACGTCGCTCAAGCGCGCCGGTGACACCTGGAACGAGGTGGACCCGGCCCGCGTCGAGCGACTGGTCGCCGCGGCCGCGGCCACCGGCCTGTGGAAGCCGACGAAGGCGGCAGCATGAAGTGTCAAGTCAGCCGCTTTGAGCCGGAGGAGGTGGCGGAGTCGGGACTGGTAACCCGGCCACACCGCTAGGCAAGTTCTGCTCCGAACGGAGACCGTGTAGTGGCGAGGGGAGATTGCAATGATCAAAGGACGGATGGCGGGCGCAGCCGCACTGGTGCTCTCGCTCGTGCTGGCCGCATGCTCGTCCGGGGACGGCGGTAGCAGCACCACAGCGGGCTCCAAGGACCTCAAGCCCGAGGACATGAAGATCGTCACGGTCGTCAAGCTGCTCGGTGTCGGGTGGTTCGACCGCATGGAGACCGGCATCGACGAGTTCGGCCAGGAGGAGGGCACCCAGTCCTCGATGACGGGAGCTGACGACGCCAGCCCCGAGAAGCAGGTCAAGATCATCCAGGATCTGATTGCGCAAAAGCCAACGGCGATCACCGTCGTGCCGAACGCACCCGAGGCGCTTGAGGGTGTGCTGAAGCAGGCCCGCAACGCAGGCATCTTCGTCGTCACCCATGAGGCGAGCAACCAGAAGAACACTGATGTCGATATCGAGGCGTTCGACAACGACGCCTACGGCGCGCACATCATGGACAACCTCTCCGAGTGCATGGGCGGTGAGGGCAAGTACGTCGCGTTCGTCGGACACCTGACCGCGAAGAGCCACATGGAGTGGGTCGAAGGAGCGTTCAACCAGGCAGAGTCCAAGTACGCGGACATCGAGCGGATCGGCGACCCGATCGAAGGGCTGGAGGACGCGAACGTGGCCTACCAGAAGACCAAGGAGCTGCTCGCCAAGTACCCCGACATCAAGGGGTTCGAGGGCAGCGCCGCAACAGATGTTGCGGGAATTGGGCGCGCCATCCAGGAGGCCGGCCTGCAGGACAAGACCTGCGTGATGGGCACCAGCATTCCGTCGATCGCGGGCAAGTTCCTCGACGATGGCTCGATCGACAAGATCTTCTTCTGGGACCCAGCGCTCGCGGGCAAAGCGCAGCAGAAACTTGCTGTCATGCTGGCACAGGGCGAGAAGATCAAGGAGGGTCTGGATCTGGAGTTGACGGGTTACGAGGACCTCAAGCGGATCAAGGGAACTCCGGCGGCCTACGCGGGAAACGCGTGGATCGACGTGGACAAGTCCAACGCCAAGGACTACCCCTTCTGATTCGTAGTCTCACCGGGGCGACCCGACCGGGGTGGGCGGGCGCGCAGCGGCCCACCCCGGTCACCTAGGAGAGGGGCGCCGGAATGGCTCCAGCTGAGCCTCTGCTCGCGGCGACCGGCATCTCGAAGCACTTCGGGGGGGTCGTCGCGCTCGCTGACGTCTCCTTCGACGTCCGACCGGGCGAAGTTCACTGCTTGGCCGGTGAGAACGGGTCTGGCAAGTCGACGCTCATCAAGGTCATCGCCGGTGTCGTAGCCCCCGACGCCGGCACGATCGGCATCGGCGGCGAGTTGTTCCACCACCTGACTCCGCGCCAAGCGATCGGCCTGGGCATCGAGGTGATCTTCCAGGACTTCTCGCTCTTTCCCAACCTCACGGTGGCCGAGAACATCGGGCTCGCTGCTCAGGTGGCGGACCGGCGCAAGGTTGTGCGGCCGCGCGTGGTGCGCCGTATCGCGGCCGAGGCGCTTGAGCGAATCGGCGTTCGCATCGACCTTGATGCCCGGGTCGAGGACCTCCCCGTCGCCGACCGGCAGCTCATCGCGATCAGCCGGGCACTCGCCCGTGATGCGCAGATCATCTTCATGGACGAGCCGACGACAGCCCTCACCTGGCGGGAGGTGGAGGCCCTGTTCAGGGTTGTCGAGTCGCTCAAGGAACGCGGAGTCGGTCTGGTGTTCGTGAGCCACAAGCTCGAGGAGGTGCTGCGCATCTCCGAGCGGATCACCGTCCTCCGCAACGGTGTCGTGGCGGTAACCGGTGACGTCACGCGGTTCGACAGGGCAGCCATCGTCAAGGCGATGACGGGACGAGCAGTCACCGACGCCAGACCGGCGGAGTCCGTGCGCTCGAGTGAGCAACCTCTCCTCGAGGTCGAGGGACTCGGCCTGCAAGGTCGGTTCAAGGACGTGACTTTCAGCGTGCAACCAGGTGAGGTCGTCGGCGTCACCGGGCTGCTCGGATCGGGGCGCAGCGAGATAGCCGAGGCACTCTTCGGGGTGACTCCGGCGGACGCCGGATCCGTTAGTGTCGACGGGCGGCCGGTGCGCCTGCGCTCACCGCAGGACGCGATCAAGGCAGGCATCGGCTATGTCCCGGGGGACCGCCTCACCCAGGGAGTCTTCCTCGACCAGTCCATCGGCCGGAACATCATCGCCGGCAGCCTGGACCGGTTGGTCGGCAAGCTCGACCTGGTGCGCCCTGGGCTTGCGCAGCGGACGGTGGACGAGACCGCGACGGGCCTGCGGATCAAGATGTCCTCAGCCGACGCTCCGGTCCGGAGCCTGTCCGGCGGCAACCAGCAACGGGTGGCGCTGGGCAAGTGGCTTGCCCGTGACCCGCACGTCCTCATCCTCAATAGCCCCACCGTCGGCGTCGACATCGGCTCCAAGCACGAGATACTCGAACTGCTCCAGGCCAAGAGCCGTGACGGCATGGGAATCGTCATCATCTCTGACGACGTGCCGGAGCTCGTAGCCATCTGTCACCGTGTCCTGGTCGTGCGGCAGGGCCGTCTTGTCGGAGAGCTGAGTGGTGAACAGCTCACCGAAGAGACTGTGCTAAGGGAGCTCGCAGCATGACGACAGCCTCTGACGCCGGGCAGCGCCCGTGGCTGTCCCGGCTGCGCGGTAGCAATAACGAGGGCATCCTCGCGCTGACCATCCTGGTGCTGTGCGTAGGCGTGGGCGTGGTCGAGCCGTCGTTCTGGAGTGTTCGGACCATGCTCAACGTGGCCTCGAACTCCATGACCAATGTGATCTTCGCGATGGGCGTTCTCATCGTGATCATCTCTGGCGGGATCGACGTCTCCTTCATGGCGATCGGAATTTTTTGCGGCTATTCGGTGATCGTCCTGACCAACGAGACCGGCTTCGGGGCGTCGAGCGCACCAGTGGGCTTCGTGCTCGCCGCTGTGATCGGCGTGGCCCTCGGCGTCCTCAACGCCGCGGCGATCGCCGGCCTGCACCTTCCGACTCTCATCGTCACGCTCGGGACTCAAGGAATCATCCGTGGCGCGATGCTGGCCTATGTCGGCTCCAAGGTGATCCCCGACTATCCAGAGGGGCTCGACAAGCTGTCGACCAACTATCTCGTGACCGCGACCGGGACGTCCTCCACGCGACTGAGCGTGCTCATCGTCCCAGCTGTCCTCATCTGCGTGCTCGTGAGCCTGTTGTTGCGGTACACGATGGTCGGGAGAGGTATCTACGCCGTGGGCGGGGACGCCGAGTCCGCGCGGCGGGCGGGCTTTCCGGTGGTCGGCATCCAGTTCTTCATCTACCTGTTCGCCGGCCTGCTCGCCGGCGTGGCCGGGTTGATACACGTCACCCGCGTACGCCTGGCTAATCCCTACGAACTCGTTGGTGGCGAGCTCGACGTGATCGCGGCGGTCGTCCTAGGTGGTGCGTCCATCTTCGGTGGCAAGGGGTCCGTGAGCGGCACCGTGCTGGGCGTCGTGCTGATCTCCCTGATCCGCAACTCGCTGATCCTCCTGGGCGTGCCGGGATCCTGGCAGCGCGCTGCGGTCGGGTTGCTGCTGATCGTCGGAGTCGGGGCGCAGGCTCTCAGCGCTCGGTCTCGACGCACGTCGGCGGACCTCGTCGCAGAGGGGGCACCGGCGTGAGCGACGGAGCCGGTCGCACCGGTGTCAGCGATCCCACTGCGCGGCTCGTGCAGCGCATGTTGGTCGAGCGCGGCGTGGTGCGCCTGGCTTCGATCGCGTTGGTGGTGCTTGTCATCTTTTCGCTGGCGAGCGGGAACTTCTTCTCGATCATCAATTTTCAGTCGATGGGATTCCAGGTCGCCGAGATCGGCCTGCTTAGCCTCGCCATCGCGCTGACCATGCTGACCGGCGGGATCGATCTGTCCATCGTCTCGATCGCGAACATCGCCGCGATCGTCACCGCCCAGCTGTTCATGTCCGCTGGGTCGGGCACGGCGTCCGGGAGCAGCTCGGTGGTGATGACGGTGGGGTTCATAGCCGTCGGGGTGGCTGCCGGCACGGCTTGCGGGGCGCTCAACGGGCTGTTGATCACGCGGTTGCGCATAACCCCCATCCTGGCGACGCTCGGCACGCTCCAGCTGCTGAACGGGGTGGCGATCGTCTGGACCGGTGGTCGGGCGATCTATGGCATGCCCGAGAGCTTCCTGAACATTGGCACGGGCTTCGTCGCTGGCGTGCCAGCGCCGGTGGTTGTCCTGCTGTTAGCGGCGGTCGGTACGGCGGTCTTCGTGAACCGGACCGGCATGGGGCTGCGGATCAAGCTCGTCGGTGCCAACCCGACGGCCGCCAGGTACAGCGGCCTGAACAACGACCGCGTCTTGATGCGGACCTATCTCATGAGTGCCTTCTTGTCGTCGCTCGCGGGCATCCTCATCGCCGCTCGTTCCGCGAGCGCCAACGCAGACTACGGAGCGTCCTACGTCCTGCTCGCCATCGTGATCGTGGTTCTTGGTGGCGTGAACCCCATGGGCGGCTCCGGCACGGTGACCGGTGTCGTGCTGTCGGCCTTCGTCCTCCAGATGGTCGCGAGCGGGTTCAACATGGTGGGTTTCAACTCGTTCCTCTACCAGATCGCGCAGGGGGTCATTCTCATCGGCGTCCTGGGCCTGAGCACCATCACACAGCGATACGACCTCCGCTCGGCACTACGGATGCGGAGCGGTCGAGATGTCGACGGGGCTCCGTCAGAGCAGTTGCCGGCAGCACTGGGGCCGCCCGTCCCACCGCGTGAGCGGGAGCATGAACAGTAAGGCAGGAGACGTCCGAGACGAAGGAGACCCGGTGAAGAAGCTCATCAACGACCCAGACGCGTTCGTCGACGAGGTGCTCGACGGGTTGCTGCTGGCGCATCATCACCTGCTGAGGTCAGCCGCACCGGACAACCGGGCGCTTGTCAGGGCGGATGCACCCCTAGACGGCAAGGTGGGCATCGTGACCGGGGGCGGCTCGGGGCATCTGCCGCTCTTCCTGGGCTACGTCGGATCGGGACTGTGTACCGGAGTGGCGATCGGCAACGTGTTCTCCTCGCCGTCCGCCGAGCAGATGCTGTCGGCGACACAGGCGTCCAGTGGCGGCGCCGGAGTGCTCTATCTCTACGGAAACTACGGAGGCGATGTCCTCAACTTCGACCTCGCCGGAGACCTCGCGGACGCCGAAGGGATACCCACGCGCACCGTTCTAGCGGCCGACGACGTTGCCTCGGCGCCTCCCGACCGAGCCGCGGAGCGGCGCGGCATCGCTGGCATCTTCTTCGCCTATAAGTGCGCGGGTGCGGCCGCCGAGCGTGGAGCCGATCTCGAGGGGGTCGCCGAGATCGCGGCTGCCGCCGTGGCGAACACCCGCACCATGGGTGTCGGCCTGTCGCCAACCATCCTGCCGGCAGCAGGAAAGCCGACGTTCGAGCTCGCTGCAGGTGAGATGGAGATCGGCATCGGCATTCACGGCGAACCTGGCATACACCGTGGGGCACTGGAGACGGCGGACGCCGTGACCGACCGACTCGTCGGCGCTATCACCGACGACCTCGAGCTGGTCTCCGGCGACCGAGTTGCCGTGCTCGTCAACGGCTTGGGGGCTACCCCCCTCGAGGAGCTTTACGTCCTGTACCGCCGCGCGCATGCGCTGCTCGACGACATCGGTGTGGAGATTCACCGACCGTACGTCGGCGAGTTCGCGACCAGCCTGGAGATGGCCGGAGCCTCCGTCTCGGTGATCCGGCTCGACAACGAGCTGACGCAGCTGCTCGACGCGCCCGCTCGGTCACCCTTCTTCCAGCAGTGAACGGGACCGAGCTGCGCCAGCTGGTCGACCAGGCGCTGGGCGTTCTGGAGGCGAGTCGGGACGAACTGCGCGACCTCGATGCGGCCGTAGGCGATGGCGACCTCGGCATCACCGTCAGCAAGGGGTGTGCAGCTGTGCGCACCAAGCTTGCCGCGCTGGATGCGGATCCCACTCCGGGTCAGGTGCTCCGGACGTCGGGTGCTTCCTTCGCGGGCGGCAACCCCTCGACCATGGCGGCGCTCGTGGGTGGAGCCTTGCTCGCTGGTGCTAAGACTGTCGGTGACTCCGGCGAGCTCGACAGGCAGGGTGCCGCCGCGATGCTTCGGGCTGCCTTCGACAGCATCATGACGCGGGGCAAGGCCCAGCTGGGTGACAAGACGATCCTCGACGCCATGGCGCCAACGGTTGACATCGCCGAGTCTTCGGACATTCCCGATGAGGACATGCTGGCCCGGATGGTCGCCGACGCGCGGACGGCCGTGGAGGAGACTTCGGCGCTGCAGTCGAGACGTGGCCGGGCGGCCTGGGTCGGCGAGCGCAGCATTGGCCATCCCGATCCCGGGGCAACCGCATACCTCCGACTGCTTGAGGCGTTGTTCGCTTCCGCGCGCGGCACCAACACCTGAGTTCACATCACAACACCCTGGAGGCTTCACCATGAGGGCTGTCCTGCTTGACGCCTACGGTCAGATCGAGGACGAACCACTGCTCGTCACCGAGCGGGACGACCCCGAGCCTGGCACCGGCCAGGTCTTGGTGAAGGTCGCGGCGTGCGGCGTATGCCGCTCGAACCTGCACATGGTCGAGGGCCACTGGGCCGGTGTTCCCTCCATCTTTCCGATCATCCCCGGGCACGAGGTGGTCGGGACGGTGGAAGCCCTCGGTGAGGGGGTGACAGGGTTCGACGTCGGCGACCGGGTGGGCGTCCAGCCGATCTGGTCGACATGCGGTCGATGTGAGTACTGCCTGTCAGGACGCGAGCAGCTCTGCCAGTCCAAGGAGATCACGGGCGAGACGGTCGACGGAGGCTATGCCGAGTACATGCTCGCGACCGCCGGTCACACTCACCCGCTGCCTGATGAGCTCGACTTCGCCGACGCTGCGCCATTGTTCTGCCCCGGCATCACTGCCTACGGAAGCGTCGCGAAGGCGAGCCTCTCACCGACCAAGAGCGTGGCGGTGTTCGGGGTGGGTGGTGTCGGACACGTGGTTCTCCAGCTCGCCGCGCTATACGGCGGCGATGTCATTGCTGTGAGCCGCGGCGCCGCTCATCTCGAACTGGCGAGGGAGCTGGGCGCCTCGCGCACTGTCGACGCGTCGCGGGAGGATCCCGGTGAGACACTGGCCAAGTCCGGCGGGGTGGACGCTGCCATCGTCTTCGCCCCCTCGGACGCCGTGGTCGCCCAGGCCGTCCAGGCGACGAAGCCCGGAGGCATCATCATCCTCGGAGTCCACGCCACGATCGGTCAGGTGCAGTTCGCGGAGGAGAAAGTGGTGGTCGGCTCGATTCTCGGCAGCCGGCAGCAGATGCGTGAAGTCCTCCAGCTCGCGGCGGCCAGCAAGTTGCGGGCGGTCTGCGAGCCCTACCCGCTGGCCGAGGCGAACCAAGCACTGATGCGGCTCAAGCGCGGAGAGATCAAGGCCCGTGCGGTGCTCGTGACCTGACAATCGGGGATCTTCACCGCTCCAGCAGCAGCGCGATGCCCTGGCCGACGCCGATGCACATGGTGACGACGGCCCGACGAGCATCACGGTCGGAGAGCTCGGTCGCTGCGGTCAGCGCGAGCCGGGCGCCGCTCATGCCCAGGGGATGACCCAGGGCGATCGCGCCACCGTTGGGGTTGACGTGCTCGGCGTCGTCGGGCAGTCCCAGCATGCGCAGCACGGCCAGCACCTGAGCGGCGAACGCCTCGTTGACCTCCACGAGGTCGACGTCGCTGATGCCGAGGACCGCTCGTTGCAACAACTTCTGCGTCGCGGGCGCGGGGCCGATGCCCATCACCCGAGGCGGCACCCCCACCGTCGCGGAGCCGGTGATGCGCGCCAGCGGTTCCAACCCGTAGCGGTTCACGGCGCGCTGGGAGGCGACGAGCAGCGCAGCTGCGCCGTCGTTGACGCCCGAGGAGTTTCCGGCTGTCACTGTTCCCCCCGCCCGGAACGCGGGTGTCAGGGCGGCCAGCGTCTGAGCTGAGGTGCGTCGGGGGTGCTCGTCGCTGTCGACCAGCACCGGCTCGCCGCGCCGTTGCGGCACGGGCACCGCGACGATCTCGCGGGCCAGCCGCCCCGAGTCCTGCGCGCGGGCGGTCCGCTCCTGCGACCGCAGTGCGAACGCGTCCTGGTCCGCGCGCGCCACGCCGTGCTCATCGGCGACGTTCTCGGCTGTCTCGCCCATCTGGTCCGTCCCGTAGGCCGCCTCCATCCGCGGGTTCACGAACCGCCAGCCCAGGGTGGTGTCGTGCACGGCCACGCTGCGGTCGTACGCCGCCTGGGCCTTCGCCATGACGAACGGCGCCCTGCTCATGCTCTCCACCCCGCCCGCAACGACCAGGTCGGCCTCTCCGCAGCGCACCGCGCGGGCCGCGATCGCCACCGCGTCGGCACCCGACCCGCACAGCCGGTTGACCGTCGACCCGGAGACCGTCTCGGGCAGCCCGGCCAGCAGCAGCGCCATCCGGGCGACGTTGCGGTTGTCCTCACCAGCCTGGTTCGCGCAGCCGAGAACCACGTCGTCGACGGCCGTCCAGTCGACCGACGGCTGCCGGTCCCGCAGGCAGAAGAGCACGTGCGCCGCCAGGTCGTCCGGGCGTACGGCCGCCAGCGCGCCGCCGTACCGGCCGATCGGGGTGCGGACGCCGTCGACGAGGAAAGCCTCGCTCACCGCTCGAGCCTACGGTGTCTCTGGGCGGCAGGAGGATGGCTAGCTGGCGATTCCCGCGGTCTCCGCCGGCGCCGTCGGGGGGGTGCCGTCACCGAACGGCCGGCCGCCGAGCTGCTCGCGATGGTGGGCGCTCTCCCACCCGCTCAGGTCGGGGCCGGCCGGCACCACCCCCGTCGGGTTGATGTCGGTGGGCACCAGGTAGTAGTGCCGCTTGATGGACGTGAAGTCGACTGTGTCGCCGAATCCCGGAGTCTGGAACAGGTCGCGCGCGTAGGCCCAGAGCACGGGCATCTCGGTCAGCTTGTTCCGGTTGCACTTGAAGTGGTTGTGGTAGACGGCGTCGAAGCGCACCAGCGTGGTGAAGAGCCGGATGTCCGCCTCGGTGATCGTGTCGCCCATCAGGTAGCGCCGGTCGCGTAGCCGGTCTTCGAGCCAGTCGAGTTGGTCGAAGAGGGCACGGTAGGCAGCCTCGTAGGAACGCTGGCTCCCCGCGAAACCGGCCCGGTAGACCCCGTTGTTGACGTCGTGGTAGACGACGTCCATCACCTCGGTCATCTCATCCCGAAGCGGCTCGGGCCAGAGGTCAGGCGCGCCGTCGCGGTGGTAGGGGCGCCATTCGGTGAACA
>JACCUZ010000078.1 GCA_013698395.1 Sporichthyaceae bacterium | reverse complement strand
CTCGAGCACGGCGCGCGCGCGTACGACGTCGGACTCCGCGGCGGCCCGCTCGTCGACGCCGTCGAAGCTCAGCTGCCCCCCGCCGTCCTCCTCGGCGCGCAGCTCGCGGCGCAGGTAGCGCAGCGCCAGGTCGGCCAGGTCGTAGCTGCGCTGGTCGGGCATGGCGAGGTACGCCGCCAGCGCGGTGTCGCTGGTCACCCCCCGCAGCGCCCACCCTCGGGCCGCGAACGCCAGACCCGGCCCCTTGGCGTCGTGCAGCGCCTTGGGAAAGGACTCGTCGGCGAGCCAGTCGGCGAACACCTTGTCGTCGGCGGGGTCCAGCTCCGCCGGCTCGAACCACGCGCCGACGCCGTCGGCCGTGGCGAGCGCGACGCCCACCACGTCACCCGTGCCCGCACCCCAGAAGCCGGAGATGTGCACGCCGACGCGCTGCCCGTCGCGCACATGCGTCTCCAGCCAGGGCGCGACCTCGCCGGCGGCCAGCACCGTCGTCGTGACCTCGAAGCCCTCGTCGGCCTCTGGCTCGGCCGCCTCGACCGTCGCGTAGAGCCGGTCGCGCAGCACCCGGAACTCCAGGGCGTCGAAGACCTGGTGCACCTCGTCGCGCTCCCAGTTGACCCGGGCCAGGTCGCCCGGCATCACCTGCACCGGCACGTCGCGTACCAGCTCGGTGAGCTGACGGTTCTGGATCACCTGCGCCAGGTGGGCGCGCAGGGCGTCGCCCGCCTTCCCCTTCACCTCGTCGACCCGGGCCACCAGCGTGTCCAGGTCGCCGAACTCGGTCACCCACCGGGTCGCGGTCTTCTCCCCCACCGACGGGATGTTGGGCAGGTTGTCGCTGGGGTCACCGCGCAGAGCTGCGAAGTCGGGGTACTGGGCCGGAGACAGGCCGTACTTCTCCTGGACGCTCTCCGGCGTCATCCGGGCAAGGTCGGACACGCCCTTGCGTGGGTAGAGCACGGTGACCCGGTCGCTCACCAACTGCAACGCGTCGCGGTCGCCGGTGCAGATGAGCACGTCGTACCCCTCGCGCTCCGCCCGGGCCGTCACCGTGGCGATGACGTCGTCGGCCTCGTAACCGGGCGCCTCCAGGCTGGGGACGCGCAGCGCCGTAAGCACCTCCTTGACCAGCGCCACCTGGCCGGCGAACTCGTCGGGGCTCGACGTGCGGTTGGCCTTGTACTCGGCGTACAGCTCGCTGCGGAACGTCTGCCTCGACACGTCGAACGCCACCGCCACGTGGGTGGGTTGCTCGTCACGCAGGAGGTTGATGAGCATCGAGGTGAAGCCGTAGACCGCGTTGGTGTGCTGGCCCGTCGTGGTCGAGAAGTTTTCGACCGGGAGCGCGTAGAAGGCTCGGTAGGCCAGCGAGTGCCCGTCGAGCAGGAGCAGCCGGTTGCGCAAGTCGGTCACAGTTCGACCCTAACGGCCGGACGCGCCGACCCGCCCGCCTCTGCGCTTGCCTACCATCGAGGGCATGACCCCCGCTTCCGCGGTGCCGCGGTCGTCCAGACGGCCGTTTGGAGATCGACATCGACCATCGCGCCATGGAAGCGCGGTCGGGCGAAGGGCGGTTGGGCCGTGACGGATGCGGCGCCCGATCCGACGGCTGACGGCCGCGCCATGAGCGTTGGCGCGCTCGCGGACCGGATGGGTATCCAGCTGCTCGAGGCCAGCGCTGAGCGGTTGGTCGCCACCATGCCGGTCGAGGGCAACACCCAGCCCTACGGTCTGCTGAACGGCGGGGCCTCGGTCGTGCTCGCCGAGACGCTCGGCACTATGGGTGCGATGCTGCACGCCGGCCCGGGCCGGGTCGCGGTCGGCCTGGACATCAACGCCACCCACCACCGAGCGGCGCGCACCGGGCTGGTGACCGGAGTGGCCACGCCCGTGCACAGGGGTTCGACCGTGGTGTCCTACCAGGTCGAGATCAGCGACGAGCAGGGCAGGCGCGTGTGCACGTCACGGATCACCTGCCTGCTGCGGGACGCCCCGCCCGGAGGTCCTTAGTCAGCGGTACGCGCGACCGCCCGCACCCGGCGCAGTGAGCGGCGTCGGGCCACGAGGTGGTCAGCCAGGCTCGTCGCCGTCGCACCGGAGAGCCGGCGGCGCAGCACCGCGACGGGCACCGACCGGCGCATGACGACCGGTCCGAAGCCGAGCCGTGCGTAGAACCGCTGGGTGTCGCGCTCCTGGGGAAGCACGCTGGTGATGACGTGCTCGGCGCCGACCTCGTCGGCGAAGGACACGGCGGCAGCCAGCAGCGCCTTGCCGACGCCACGGCGGCGGAAGCGGTCACGCACGTGCACGTAGTCCGCATGCACCGCGCGCTCGTCGAACAACAGCGCGTATGCGGTAGCCGTGAGGACGGCCATCCCGGCGACCTCGCCGTCGATGGTCGCGACGAGGGCCCGGGAGTCAGGGTCTTGGGCAACCCGCTCGAGTCGCTCGAGGACAGCGGCCTCGGTCGACGTCGGGATCACCCGCTCCATGAGACTGCCCATCTCGTGCAGCTCGTCCCACATGGTCATCAGGACGAGCAGGTCCTGTGGCCGGGCGTCCCGGACGGCAACACTGGATCGAGTCATGCGCTCCTCCAGTTCGGAAACCGGGGATGCGCCAGCGGCCGGCGGCATCCCCACGGCGGAAGTCGGAGGCTGCCCCTCTCAGCCGGGGCTGGACACTACGCCGTTCGGGTGGCTCAGCGATAGATGATCGATAGAGAAAAATGATCTGCGATCGGAATCGAATCGTGCTGAGGCATCCCGCACCCGGCTGATCCCCAGGGCACTATGCTCCGCCCACACGCCTGACGGTTCCGGAGGTGTCCTGGTGCGCAGGAGAGTCGCCGTCGCCCTGGCGACGATGATGTCCGCACTGGTGTGCGTCCTCGGGCTCGGGGCCGGCGTCGCCCACGCGGAGGGCGAGTCCATCTTCGGCTTCCTGCGCAACGCCAAGGGCGGTGACCTGGTGCCCGTCGAGGGCGCGAAGATCACGGTCAAGGGGCCGGGTGTCAACGAGACGGCAACGACCGACGACACCGGCCGGTGGACGGTGGAGGTCGGGAAGCCCGGGACCTACACCGTGACCATCGACCAGAAGTCGCTGCCGAAGGGCGTGACCCTGCGCAACCCGGACGCCGACTCGCTCAAGGTGCCGGTGGTCGAGAGCCAGGACAAGCCCGTGCTCTTCGCGCTGGGCAAGAGCACCCGCGTGATCCAGAGCAAGTGGGCACAGGCGGCGCAGCTCTCCGCCGAAGGGCTCCGGTTCGGCCTGATCATCGCGCTGGCCGCCGTAGGCCTGTCGCTCATCTTCGGTACGACGGGGCTGACCAACTTCTCCCACGGCGAGCTGGTCACCCTGGGCGCGATCATCGCCTGGTGGGTCAGCACGGGAAACCTTCCCCTGTCCCTGCCCGGCTATGGAGGCGTGAACTTCCTGGTTGCCGCCGCCATCACCCTCGCCATCATGGGGCTGATCGGCTGGGCGAACGACGCCCGCCTCTGGGGACCCTTGCGACGCCGTGGGACCGGCCTGATCGCGGCGATGATCGTCTCCATCGGCCTGTCGCTGCTCTTGCGATATCTCTTGCTGTATCTCTTCTCGGGCAGCAGCCGGGCGTATCCGGCGTACCGCGGTCAGAAGGGCGTCGACATCGGGCCCATCACCCTGAGCCCGGCCGACTACATCAGCATGGCCATCGCCATCGTCGTGCTCATGGCTGTGGCGTACGCCCTGCTGCGGACCCGGCTGGGCAAGGCCACCCGGGCGGTCTCCGACAACCCTGCGCTGGCGTCCGCCTCGGGCATCGACGTCGACGGGGTGATCCGTACGGTGTGGATCGCCGGGTCGATGCTCGCGGGCCTCGCCGGGATCCTGCTCGGCATCGCGCAGGGCATCAACTTCCAGATCGGGTTCCAGATCCTGTTGCTCATGTTCGCGGCCGTGACGCTCGGCGGTCTGGGCACCGCCTTCGGCGCTCTGGTGGGGAGCATCGTCGTCGGCATGTTCGTGACCGTGTCGACGCTGGTCATCCCGGCCGAGCTGAAGAACGTTGGTGCGCTCGGCATCCTGATCATCATTCTCCTGGTCCGCCCGCAGGGCATCCTCGGCCGGGCCGAGCGGGTCGGCTGAGCGGCATGGGCGAAGGAGCGCGAGTCCGGTGAACGTCGAACGCATCCTCATCAACGCGCTCGAGGCCGGCATCGGTCTGGAGACCGTCGTCTTCGCGCTCGCCGCCATCGGGCTCAACGTGCACTTCGGCTACACCGGCCTGCTCAACTTCGGGCAGTCGGCGTTCATGGCCATGGCGGCGTACGGGATCGGCACCACCGTCGCGACCTTCGACCTGCCCCTGTGGCTGGGAGTGATATTCGGGCTGCTCGCGGCCGTCCTGCTCGCCCTGCTGCTCGGCATCCCCACCCTGCGGCTCCGCGCCGACTACCTCGCGATCGTCACGATCGCGGCGGCGGAGATCGTCCGCCTCACCGTGCGCTCGGTGACCTTCGAGGAGACGTTCGGTGGCTCCGACGGCCGGCAGGGCTTCTCGAACGACTTCTACTCCATCAACCCGTACCCGGAGGGTTTCTACGGCGTCGGGCGCTTCGGGTTCAGCGAGCGACCCATCTGGGTGCTCACTGTCGGCTGGACCTTGGTGGCCCTGTCCTGCCTCTTCGTCTTCCTCCTCATGCGCAGCCCCTGGGGCCGGGTGCTCAAGGCGATCCGTGAGGACGAGGACGCCGTACGCAGCCTGGGCAAGAATGTCTACTCCTACAAGATGCAGAGCCTGGTCATCGGCGGCGTGCTCGGCTGTCTCGGCGGATTCATCCTCGCGCTCGGCAGGTCATCGATCCAGCCGGACATCTTCGGCACGGAGACGACGTTCTTCGCCTACACGGTGCTCATCCTCGGCGGTGCCGCGCGGGTGGCGTCTCCTGTCGTGGGTGCGATGATCTTCTGGGTCGTGCTCTCGCTCACCGACAACGTGCTCAATGAAGCCATCGACGCGGGCTACGTGTCGACGTCGATCATCAACAACACCCAGGTCGGGCAGTTCAGGTTCATGCTGGTCGGCCTCTCGCTCATGCTGCTGATGATCTTCCGACCGCAGGGGATCTTCGGCGACCGGAGGGAGATCGCACTCGATGCCCGCTGACCAGACGCCGGTCGACCAGAGGACAGGCAGCACCGCCGAGTCCGGCACTCGCCGAGGGCAACGCGACGCTGCCGCGGCAGCTCTAGCTGACGTACCCACCGAGCCGGGCGCGGCCAAGCCGGACCCGATCCTGGTGGCTGACGGGGTCGTTCGTCAGTTCGGCGGGCTGACTGCCGTCGACGTCGGCCACGTCGAGATCCAGCGCGGCGCCATCACGGCCCTGATCGGTCCCAACGGCGCCGGCAAGACCACGTTCTTCAACCTTCTCACCGGGTTCGACCAGCCCGACCATGGCACCTGGTCCTTCGACGGCAAGCCGCTCTCGGGTGTGGCGGCCCACCGGGTCGCCCGGCTGGGCATGGTGCGCACCTTCCAGCTGACCAAGGCGCTGTCCAGGCTGACCGTCATCGAGAACATGCGTCTCGGGGCGACCGGCCAGCGCGGTGAGAACGTCTTCCGCGCGCTGTTCGGCAGCATCTGGCGCTCGCAGGAGAACGAGATCACCGAGCGGGCCGACGACCTGCTCGCGCGGTTCCAGCTCGACGCCAAGCGGGAGGACTTCGCCGGCAGCCTGAGCGGCGGCCAGCGCAAGCTGCTCGAGATGGCCCGCGCCCTCATGGTCGGCCCGGAGATGGTGATGCTCGACGAGCCGATGGCGGGTGTGAACCCCGCGTTGACGCAGTCCCTGCTGGGCCACGTCAAGGACCTCCGCGAGGACGGCATGACGGTGCTCTTCGTCGAGCACGACATGGACATGGTGCGCGACATCTCCGACTGGGTGATCGTGATGGCGCAGGGCAAGGTGATCGCGGAAGGCCCACCCGACGCGGTCATGGGTGACCAGCGCGTCATCGACGCCTACCTCGGCTCGCACCACGACGCCGCCCTCACCGAGGAGGAGGAGGAAGCGATCATCGTCGAAGCGGAGGAAGCGCTCGCCCGGGAGCGGGCCGAGAAGGAGGAGAGCTCGTGACCACCCAGCAGGGCTCCGACGACAGGCCCCGCACTGACTCGGGCACGGAAGCTGGCGCGGACTCGGGCACAGACCGTGGCGTCCACGAGCGCGCCGCCGGCAACGCCCTGCTGCGCGCCGACGAGGTCATCGCCGGCTACGTGCCCGGCGTCAACATCCTCAACGGCTGCGACTTCTACGTCGACGACGGCGAGCTGGTGGGGATCATCGGTCCCAACGGCGCCGGCAAGTCGACCCTGCTCAAGGCCATCTTCGGTCTGATCAAGGTGAGCAGCGGCACCATCACCCTGCGCGGGGAGGACATCACCGGGCAGAAGGCGAACCAGCTCGTCACCAAGGGTGTCGGCTTCGTGCCGCAGACCAACAACGTGTTCCCCAGCCTGACCATCGAGGAGAACCTGCAGATGGGGGTCTTCCAGGCCCCCAAGAAGTTCAAGCAGAGCTTCGAGTTCGTCACCGGCCTGTTCCCCGCGCTGGGCGACCGACGGGCGCAACGCGCCGGGTCGCTCTCGGGCGGTGAGCGACAGATGGTCGCGATGGGCAGGGCGCTGATGATGGAGCCGTCGGTGCTGCTGCTCGACGAGCCCTCTGCCGGCCTCTCCCCCGCCCTGCAGGACGAGGTGTTCGTCCGGACCCGGCAGATCAACCGGGCCGGCGTCTCGGTGATCATGGTGGAGCAGAACGCCCGACGCTGCCTGCAGATCTGCGACCGTGGGTACGTGCTCGACCAGGGCCGCAACGCCTACACCGCCAGCGGCAAGGACCTGAGCAACGACCCGAAGGTCATCGAGCTCTACCTCGGCACGCTCGCCAAGGCCTGACCAGTACGCAGCGGAGCCCGGCACCGTGAGGGTGCCGGGCTCCGCCCGCGTGTTCAGTCAGGAAGGCCTGATCAGATCTTGCCTTCCTTGGCCTCGACGAAGGTGTACTTGTTGTCGGCGCCGTACTGGTAGATGCCGATCGAGGCCTGGCTCGGGTCACCCTTCTCGTTGAACTCGACCGGACCGCTCACGCCGTCGTAGTCGATGTCCTTGTCGTCCTCGAGCAGAGCGAGGCAGTCCTCGAACGAGGTGCACTTCTCGCCACCCGCGCTGACCTCTTGCAACTTCGAGGCGATCGACTCACCCGAGTCGTCACCAGCAGCCTGGGCCGCGAGGGCGACCAGGGTGGTGGCGTCGTAGGACTCGGGCGCGTAGGCGAACTCGGTGAGGTCGGGAGCGACCTCTAGGAGCCGGGTCTTGAACTCCTCGGTCGAGGCGACGCCGGGAAGGGTGCCCTTGACTCCTTCGAGGGTGCCCTTGTCCAAGTCCTTCGAGTAGTCGGCGAGGTTGCCGTCCACGAAGTAGACCTTCTTGTCCCCGGGGCCGATGCCCTGCTTGACGAGCTCGGGGATGATCTTCTTGGTCTCCTCGAACGCGATGACCGCGATGGCCTCCGGGTCGGCGGCCTTGATCTTGCCGACCTCGGTGGAGAAGCTGGCCGCCTTGGGGTCGTAGACGACGGTCTCGACGACCTCGCCGCCGCCGCCGGTGACCGACTTCTCGACGTTCTCGGCGAGACCCGTGCCGTAGGAGTCCTGCAGCGCCAGGATGCCGAGCGTCGCGTTGCCGTCGGACAGGATCAGGTCACCCAGCACCCGGCCCTGAAGCACGTCCGGGGGCGCGGTGCGGAAGTACAGCCCCTTGTCGTCGTAGTCGGTGAGCTCGTCCGAGGTGTTCGCCGGCGAGATCTGGGTCACTCCGGCACCGACGACCTTGTCGAGGACCGACAGCGTGACACTGGACGACGCCGCGCCGATGATGGCGTCGACGTCCTGGGACAGCAGGCGGTCGACCGACTGCGACGCGGTGTCCGTTGCGGTGTCACCGGAGTCCGAGTCAACCTTCTCGACCTGCTTGCCGTTGACGCCCCCGGCGTCGTTGATGTCCTTGAGCGCGAGGTCGACACCGGCGAACTCGGGTGGGCCGAGGAACGCGAGCGACCCGGTCTGCGGGAGCAGGGTGCCGATCTTGAGCGTTCCGTCGCCCTTGGCGCCTGCGGGCGCCTCGCTCG
>JACCUZ010000075.1 GCA_013698395.1 Sporichthyaceae bacterium | reverse complement strand
GGGCCACAGGCGTCGACCGCCGCACGGACGTCGGCCGGAGCGGTCAGCACGGTGATGGTGCCGTCGTACGCCGTCACCGACGCACGCAGGGCGGCAAGCAGCTCCGCGACCACCGGGGGTTCCGTGCCGGCAGGCAGGCCCGCGTAGAGCACGCCAGCGGCGGACCCGCGCACCCGCAGGTCGACGCTGTGCGCCGCCGCTGCCTGCCACCCGGCCGACAGCAGCTGGCCCACGCCCCGCAGCGAGCTGGTCACCTTCAGCCCGATGCCCTCACTGGTGAAGGGATAGTCGCCGAACCCCTCGGGCGGCTGGTCGCTCTCGACCGCGCCGTCGCCCAGCAGGGCGAGGGCCGCCGCCGTCCGGTCGGGCACACCGGCGGGAACGCCCTCGATGAGCACGGTCACGGTGACCGTGCCGTCGGGCTGCTGGTCGAGCTCGACCGCGCTGGGCACCAGCTGCGACCCGAGCACCGTGAGCGCGACCCGGCCCGCAGCCGCAGCGTCGGGGAGCCGGACGTGCGCGAAGCGACGGGCCTGCGGCAGCGGGTGCAACCGGAACACCGCCTCGGTGATGACGCCGAGCGTGCCGTACGACCCGATGAGCAGCTTGCCGAAGTCGTATCCCGCGACGTTCTTCACGACCTTGCCGCCGGCATGCGCGACGACGCCGTCGCCACGGACGAACGTGACGCCGATGAGCAGGTCCCGCGCTGTGCCGTACACCAGGCGGCGCGGACCGCTCGCGCCCGTGGCGAGGGTGCCGCCGACGGTCGCATGAGGCAGCACCGCGTCCAGGGCCAGCTGCTGGCCGGCGGAGGCGACCGTCTGCTGGAGCTCGTCGACCGGCGTGCCGGCGCGGACGACCGCGATCAGGTCCCCGGCCGCGTGCTCGACGACACCGCGCAGCCCGGTGGTGTCCAGCACGAGGTCGACCGAGCGCGGCGGAGCGCCCCAGCCGATCTTGGTGCCGGCGCCGCGGGCGACCACGGTGAGGTCGTGCTGCGAGGCGAGCCGCAGGACCTCGGACACCTCGTCGGTCGACGCCGGGGAGGCGACCCACCGGGCCGGCACCCCCGAGACCGGGTCCGCGTCGGTCGCCGCCCGGGTGGTGGCCACCTTGGTGAGGTCGTCGAGGACGGCATCAGCGGGCATGCGTCAGAACACCTCCGCCAGGCCGGCTTCCTGCAGGGGATGCGACCCCTTGTGGCGGCCCGGGACCTCGCCGCACAGGCGCGGGGTAGGGAACACCTTTCCCGGGTTGGAGAGGTGGTGCGGGTCGAACGCGCACCGCAGCATCTGCATCGTGTCGAGGTCGTCCTCGGTGTACATGCGCGGCATGTACTTGGCCTTGTCCATGCCCACGCCGTGCTCGCCGGTGATGGAGCCGCCGTACTCGATGCACAGGTCGAGGATGGCACCGGAGACTTCCTCCGCCTGCTCGGCCTGCCCGGGAACCGCGTCGTCGAAGAGCACGAGCGGGTGCAGGTTGCCGTCGCCCGCGTGGAACACGTTCGCCACCCGCACACCCCCTTCGCCGGACAGGGCCGCGATGCGGCGCAGGACGTCGGGCAGGGCGGTGCGGGGGATGACCCCGTCCTGGACGATGTAGTCGGGGCTGATCCGCCCGACCGCCGCGAACGCGGACTTGCGGCCCTTCCAGAACAGCGCCCGCTCGGCGTCGTCGGCCGCGATGCGGATCTCGAAGGCACCGTTGTCGCGGCAGTGCCGCTCGACTTCGTCGAACTGTGCTGCCACGTCTGCGGCGGCGCCGTCGAGCTCGACGATGAGCACGGCTCCCGCGCCGGCGGGGTAGCCGCACTGCACCGCGGCCTCCGCCGCCTCGATGGCGAGCGCGTCCATCATCTCGATCGCGGCCGGGACCACGCCGGCGCCGATGACGGCCGAGACGGCCCCGCCGGCCTCGTCGGTGGACGCGAAGGCGGCGAGCAGCGTGCGCACGGCTTCCGGCGTGCGCATCAGGCGGACCGTCACCTCGGTCGCGATGCCCAGAGTCCCCTCCGAGCCGACGAACGCCCCGAGCAGGTCGTAGCCGGGCGGGTCCGGTGCCAGCCCGCCGAGCCGGACCACGCTGCCGTCGGGCACGACCAGCTCCACTCCCGTGACGTGGTTGGTGGTGAAGCCGTACTTCAGGCAGTGCGCCCCCCCGGAGTTCTCGGCCACGTTGCCGCCGATCGAGCACACCTGCTGGCTGGACGGGTCGGGGGCGTAGTAGTAGCCGTCCGGCGCGGCGGCCTTGGTGACCGACAGGTTGATGACGCCGGGCTGGACCACGGCGCGCTCGTCGACCGGGTCGACGGCGAGGATGTCGCGCATCTGCGACGTGACGATGAGGACGCCGTCGGCGTGCGGGAGCGCACCCCCGGACAGGCCGGTGCCCGACCCCCGCGCGACGTAGGGCACCTGGTGGTCGATGCACGCGCGCACCACCGCCGCGACCTGCTCCGTGGTGCGGGGCAGGACCACGACGGCGGGCGTGACCTTGTAGTGGGCGAGACCGTCGCACTCGTAGGTCCGCAGCTGCTGGCGGTCGGTCAGCACCGCGGCCGGGCCGAGCTCGGTCCGCAGCCGTGACACGAGGGCGTCGATGCCCATGTCGACCTGCCTCCTACGGCATCCGCTCATAGGCCGGGAGCGTGAGGAAGTCCTCGTACTCGTCGGCGAGGGCCATGTCGGTGAAGAGTGCCCGCGCATCCTGCCACGTGCCGTGGCCGAACGCATCGTCACCACCGACGGACTCGCGGATCGCGGCCACCTCTTCCTCGATCAGTCGCTCGACCAGCTCGCGGGTGACGGTCTGGCCGTCCTCCAGCTGGACCGAGTTGTGCAACCACTGCCACACCTGGGAGCGCGAGATCTCGGCCGTCGCGGCGTCCTCCATCAGGTTGTTGATGCCGACCGCTCCCGACCCGCGCAGCCACGACTCGAGGTAGCGGATGCCGACGCTGATGTTGCTGCGCAACCCCGCTTCGGTCACCGAGCCGGGCGTGCTGCCGACGTCGAGCAGCTGCGCCGCCGTGACCGACACCTCGTCCCGGGTCTTGTCGATCTGGTTCGGCCGGTCGCCGAGCACGCCGTCGAAGACCTCGGTGCAGACGCCGACCATGGCCGGGTGGGCCACCCACGAGCCGTCGAAGCCGTCCCGGGCCTCACGCGTCTTGTCGTCGTTGACCTTCGCGAACGCGGCCTCGTTCACCTTCTCGTCCTTGCTCGGGATGAAGGCGGCCATCCCGCCGATCGCGTGCGCGCCGCGCTTGTGGCAGGTCTGCACGAGCAGCTCCGTGTAGGCACGCATGCACGGCACCGTCATCGTCACCGAGTTGCGGTCGGGGAGCAGGAAGTCCGTCCCCCGGGTGCGGAACGTCTTGATGACCGAGAACATGTAGTCCCACCGTCCCGCGTTGAGCCCCGCTGAGTGCTCTCGCAGCTCGTAGAGGATCTCCTCCATCTCGAAGGCCGCAGGGAACGTCTCGACGAGCACCGTCGCGCGGACCGTGCCCTGCGGGATGCTCAGCGCGTCCTGGGCGTGCACGAACACGTCGTTCCACAGCCGCGCTTCGAGGTGGCTCTCCATCTTCGGCAGGTAGAAGTAGGGGCCAAGGCCGTTGTCGAGCTGCTTCTGCGCGCAGTGAAAGAAGTAGAGGCCGAAGTCGGTGAGGCTGCCCGAGGTCCGCTCGCCGTCGACGAGGATGTGCTTCTCCGGGAGGTGCCACCCGCGGGGGCGCACGACGATGGTGGCGATGTGGTCCTTGAGCGCGTACGTCTTCCCTTCCGGGGACGTGAAGTCGACGCGCCGGTCGACAGCGTCGCGCAGGTTAAGCTGACCCTCGACGACGTTCTCCCAGTGCGGGGTGTTGGCGTCCTCGAGGTCGGCCAACCACACCCGGGCCCCCGAGTTGAGAGCATTGATGGTCATCTTGCGGTCGGTCGGCCCGGTGATCTCGCAGCGCCGGTCGACCAGCCCGGGCGCCGGCTCGGCCACCCGCCAGGACTCGTCCTCGCGGACGTCCTTGGTCTCGGCGAGAAAGTCCAGCGTGCCGCCGGTCGCCAGCTCGGCGTACCGCTCGTCGCGCATCGCCAGCAGCTCGCGACGTCGCCCGTCGAAGCGGCGGTGCAGGTCGGCAAGGAATGCCAGCGCGTCGTCGCTGAGCACCTCGTCGTAGCCGTCCTTCATCGGTCCGTCGATGCGGACACCGTCGGTGGTCATGTCGGGCTCCTCACGGGGGCGTCGGCTGGGGACGGCTCAGGTTGCACGGCCATTACCCGCGTTGCACCAGTGAATGCGTGCGCGGCCAGGGTGCGCAGCAAGGACGCGGCGTTGCGCTGGGCCAGCACCGGGTCGGGCTCGAGGTCGAGCAACGCGTGGGTCGCGACCACGCCGAGGGCGCGGAGCCGGCTCCGGGCCTCGTCGTCGAGGTCCACGCGCCCGGCGAGCATTACCACGGGGACGCCGCGGGCCTGCGCGCGGCGCGCGACACCGACCGGTGCCTTGCCGGACAGGCTCTGCCGGTCGAGGGACCCCTCACCGGTCAGGACCAGGTCAGCACCGGCGAGGGTTTCGTCGAACCCGACGAGGTCGAGCAGGAGGTCGATGCCGGGGGTGAGACGGGCTCCGAGGAACGCGACCGCGCCGGCGCCGACGCCGCCGGCAGCGCCGGCACCCGGCTGCGTCTCGACGTCCATCCCCAGGTCGCGTCGCAGGACGGCGGCCAACCGGACGAGCCCGGCGTCGAGCGCGACCACGTCCTGGGCAGTCGCGCCCTTCTGCGGGCCGTAGACCTGGGCGGCTCCCTCAGGTCCAGTCAGCGGGTTGTCGACGTCGCACGCGACGACCACCTCGGTGTCACGCAGCCGGGGATCCAGCCTGGTGA
>JACCUZ010000065.1 GCA_013698395.1 Sporichthyaceae bacterium | reverse complement strand
TGGTGCGCGTGACGCCGCGGTACCAGTCGCGGAAGCTGAAGTCCATGCCGATGATCGACGGTGTCTCGGGCAGGATGTCGACCAGGACCCCGTCCGGCCGCGCCAGAAAGACGGTCCCCAGACCGGACTCTGACTCGAGCAAGCCGTTCAGGTGGAACGAGATCGCTTCCTGGTCGTAGCGCTTCGCATCGCCACCGCCGAGGGCAGCGACGAACGACGGACGCTGTGCGTAGGACTCGACCAGCACCGCCAGACCCGACAGCTGCTTCTCCACGAGCAGGGCACTCACCTCGGCGGTGCTCGCTAACTTGGCCTCGACCTGGCGCGAGACCGCGCGGTCGGCCAGGATGATGCTCGCTCCCGCCAGGACCATCAAGGGCGCAAGCGTGAGGAAGGCGAACAGAGCCACCAGGGCGCCCACGCTCATCCGCTTGACCCACGGCTGGGCCGATTGCCGCGTCATGAGCGCACCGCCGGACGGGACGCCGATGCCAGCCGCTCGTCGATGCCCTGGGACGGGAGCGGCCGGTCGAACAGATAGCCCTGGCCGAGCTCGCACTGCAGCGCACGCAGATGTGCAAGCTGCTCGCCGAGCTCGATGCCTTCGGCGAGCGTCCGCTTTCCGAGGCTTGTCGCCAGAGCGATGATCGCGGTGGTGACCGCCCACTCTTCCGGTTCGCGGGCGATACCCGCGACGAACGTGCGGTCGATCTTGATGATGTCCAGCGGCAGCCGGCGCAGGACCGACAGCGAGGAGAAGCCCGTCCCGAAGTCGTCGAGGGCCACCTGCACACCCAGGGACTTGAGCCGGACCATCTTCGCGATCATGCCCTCGGTGTCCTCGGCGAGTGCGCTCTCGGTGAGCTCAAGCACCACGCGGCCCGGTTCGACGCCCGTACGTTGCACGATGGCCGCAATCCGCTCGATCACGTCGTCGGCGTCCAGCTGGCGAGGTGAGAGGTTCACTGCGATGTCCAACGGTGGGTGGGTGGGGTGGGCGTCGTCCCAGCGGCCGGACTGACGGCAGGCTTCCTCCAGGACCCAGTCGCCGATCTCGCGGATGCAGCCGTTCGCCTCCGCCAATGGGATGAACTGCAGAGGCGGCAGCAGACCGTGCTCGGGGTGGGACCAACGTACGAGCGCCTCTACACCGACCATGGCGTGAGTCGCCAGTTCCATCACCGGCTGGTAGTCCAGACGCAGCTCGCCACGGGAGGCGGCGCCCTTGAGCTCGAGGGAGAGGGCGTGTCGCTTGAGGACCGCGGTGTGCTGCTCCGGGCTGAACACCCGGTAGCTGCCGCGCTGGGAAGTCTTCGCGTCGAACATCGCCACGTCCGCCTGCTTGAGCAGCTGCGAGCGGCCCTGCGTGCCGTCGGCGACCACGATGCCGATGCTTGTCGAGACGACCACCGGGTTGCCGCCGAGCTCCAGCGGCTCTCTGAAGCCGGCCACGATCCGTTCCGCAACCCCGAGGGCCTGGACCAGCTCGACCGCAGGGAGCAGGAGGGCGAACTCATCCCCTCCCAGCCGAGCCACGGTGTCGCCGCTTCGGGACACTCGATCGAGCCGCTCGGCCACCGCGATCAGGACCAGGTCTCCCACGTCGTGACCCAACGTGTCGTTGATCTCTTTGAACCCGTCGATCTCCAGCATGACGACCGCTGGCCCGCGCTCCGCGGCCGTCGGCCTCTGCCGGAGGGCGGACTCGATGTGCTCGGTGAACAGCGCCCGGTTGGCCAAGCCGGTCAGGGCGTCGTGGAACGCCCGATGCCGGAGGGTCTCCGCCAGGTGCTGCAGCTCGAGCCGGAGCCGCCGCTGCTCCGCCAGGTCCACCATCAGGGAGGACACGCGCGCCAGCAGCAGGACGACCATCACCGCCGCGACGAGCACCAGGTACGCAGGATGAGGTGCGCCCCGGAGGATTGCGACCGCAAGCACGACCAGCGGGCTGACTACGGCGCTGCCGAGCAGGAGCAGCCTCGTGCGGGGCCTGAGCACCCGCGCCGGGCGTACCTCCGCAAGAAGCTGTGATCCCGGGTGGAGAGCAGCCGCGCCGAGGCAGGTGTATGACGCGAGATAGAGCAGCAGGAAGGGGGAGTCCAGCCGGAAGGTGCCGTTAGCAACGGAGACGGCGTAGTAGACGTCCGCGACGAGCTCGCCCACGATCCACCCGATGAGAAGCAGCCCGGCGCCGTCAGGACGGTCGACCGCCAAGACCAGCCGAATCGTCATGCCGAAGAGGACGAGCAGTACGAGGGGATAGCCGTACAGAGTCGCCGTCACCAGCCAGGACTGGTCGACCACTTCCGGTTTCAGCACGAACTCCCACAGCGGTGTCCCGGCGCCAATTGCCACGATGACGACCTCGAGGGAGGCGCGGGGGTCATGGTCGCGGTGACGGCGGGCCAATGACACCAGCGCGGCGGCGAAAACCGCATAGGAGAGAAAGAACCCCGCGTCGACCAGCGATGGGAAGGGCAACGGATGCCCACTGGCCGGGACGAGATACCAGGGGATGGTGGCCGCCGCATAGACGATGAAGCCTAGGAGCAGCAAGCTCCACGGGCCGGTGCGGCTCGTGCGGTAGCGGAGCACGTGGGCTCCCAACGCGCCGAGAGCCGCCAGGACGACTCCGGACCAGGC
>JACCUZ010000028.1 GCA_013698395.1 Sporichthyaceae bacterium | reverse complement strand
GCGCTGGACCCTGCCGTCCGGGCCGCGCTCGAGGAGGCGGCGCGGCGCGCCCGGACCGTCCACGAGGTGCAGCGCCGGGCGGACTCGGTGGTCCAGGTCGCTCCCGGCGGCACGGTGACCGAGCGGTGGCTGCCGGTGCGCCGGGTCGGTCTGTACGTGCCGGGTGGACTGGTGGCCTATCCCTCGAGCGTGGTGATGAACGTCGTCCCGGCGCAGATCGCCGGCGTCGGCTCGCTCGCGGTGGCCTCACCGCCGCAGCGGGACAACGGCGGGTTGCCGCACCCCGCGGTGCTCGCCGCCTGCGCCTTGCTCGGCGTCGACGAGGTGCACGCGGTCGGCGGGGCACAGGCCGTGGCGATGTTCGGCTACGGGACCCAGGACTGCCGACCGGTCGACCTGGTCACCGGACCCGGCAACGTCTACGTGGCCGCCGCGAAACGGCTGCTGAAGGGCATCGTCGGGATCGACTCGGAGGCCGGACCCACCGAGATCGCGATCCTGGCCGACGACACGGCCGACGCCGCGTACCTGGCCGCGGACCTGGTGGCCCAGGCCGAGCACGACCCCAACGCGTCCTGCCTGCTGGTCAGCCCGAGCCGGGACCTCCTCGACGCGGTCGACCGGGAGCTGGACAAGGCGGTCCCCGCGACCCGGCACCGGGAGCGGGTGGAGACCGCGCTGGCGGGCCAGTCGGCGTACGTCCTCGTCGACGACCTGGAGCAAGGCTTGGCTGTGGTGGATGAGTGGGCGGCGGAGCACCTGGAGGTGGTGACCCGGAACGCCCGGGCCTGGGCGGACCGCGTGGTCAACGCGGGTGCGGTGTTCGTCGGGCAGTGGGCGCCGGTGTCGCTGGGCGACTACCTGGCGGGCTCCAACCACGTACTGCCCACGGGGGGCACGGCTCGGCACACGGGCGGGCTGTCGGTGCAGTCGTTCCTGCGCAGCGTGCACGTCGTGGAGTACGAGCGGGACGCGCTCGCAGCGGTCGCGCACCATGTCGACGCGCTGGGGGGCGCAGAGGATCTGGCCGCGCACGTCGACGCGGTGCGTGCGCGCATCCCCCGATGAGCGGCTCCCGATGAGTGACCCCCGATGAGTGAGCTGGACAAGCTGATGCGCCCCGACCTGCGCGGCCGCACTCCTTACGGCGCTCCGCAGATCGACGTGGCGGTGCGGCTGAACACGAACGAGAACCCGCACCCACCTTCGCCTGGACTTGTGGCTGACCTCGCGGCGCGGGTCGCGGAGGCGGCCCGCGGCATGAACCGCTACCCCGACCGCGACGCGGTTGACCTCCGAGCGGCCCTCGCCTCATATCTCACCGGCTCGACGGGGGTCGCCCTCGGCACCGACGAGGTCTGGGCGGCCAACGGCAGCAACGAGGTGCTCCAGCAGCTGTTGCAGGCGTTCGGCGGCCCGGGCCGGACCGCGCTCGCTTTCACCCCCACGTACTCCATGCACGAGCTGATCGCGAACGGCACCGGCACCGCATGGTTGCCGGTGCCCCGCTTGCCGGGCTTCGCCCTCGAGCCGGAGGCCGCTGCCCTGGTGGTCACCGAGCACGCACCGGAGGTCGTGTTCCTCTGCTCGCCGAACAACCCGACCGGCACAGCGGTGGACCTGGAGGTGGTCGAGGCGGTCTACGAGGCCGCTCGCGGGGTGGTGGTCGTCGACGAGGCGTACGCCGAGTTCTCCACCCGCCCCTCCGCGATCACCCTGCTGGGCGGCCGGGAGCGGCTGGTGGTGACCCGCACCATGTCCAAGGCGTTCGCGTTCGCAGCCGCCCGGCTGGGCTACCTCGCTGCGGACCCGGCCGTGGTGCAGGCCCTGCAGCTGGTGCGCCTGCCCTACCACCTCTCGGTGCTCTCGCAGGCGGCTGCGCTCGCGGCGCTGGCCCACGCCGACGAGCTCCTCGCAACGGTGGCGGCGGTACGCGACCAGCGAAACCGGCTGCTGGCGACCATCCGCGAGATGGGGCTCGAGGCCGTCGACTCGGACGCGAACTTCGTCCTCTTCGGCGAGTTCGGTGACCAGCGGGCGACCTGGCAGGCTCTGCTGGACCGCGGCGTGCTCGTACGCGACGTGGGGCTGGCCGGGTGGTTGCGGGTGACCGCCGGGACGCAGGACGAGACGACCGCCTTCCTCGACGCGCTGCGCGACGGGATGGCAACGACCGGAGAGGCGACCCAGTGAGCCGGAGCGCGCGCGTCGAGCGGGAGACCAAGGAGTCGAAGGTGCTCGTCGAGCTCGACCTCGACGGCGGTGGCGAGACCACGATCGACACCGGGGTGCCGTTCTTCGACCACATGCTGGCCCAGCTCGGCCGGCACGGCGGGCTCACCCTGACCGTGCGGACCGAGGGTGATCTCGAGGTCGACGCCCACCACACCGTCGAGGACACCTCGATCGCCCTCGGCCAGGCGCTGCGGGAGGCGCTCGGCGACCGGACGGGGATCCGCCGCTTCGGTGACGCGCTGGTACCCCTGGACGAGACCCTCGTGCAGGCCGCGGTCGACCTCTCCGGCCGGCCGTACGTCGTGCTTACCGAGCCCGAGATCGTCGAGCTGATCGGGACCTACGACACGACCCTCACCCGCCACATCTGGGAGTCCCTGGCCGCGAGCGCCCAGATCTGCCTGCACGTTCGGGTGTTGGCCGGCCGCAACGCCCACCACGTCGTGGAGGCGCAGTTCAAGGCAGTGGCCCGGGCGCTGCGGGATGCCGTCGCGCTGGACGGTCGGGTGGCCGGCGTGCCGTCGACCAAGGGCACCCTGTCGGGATGAGCGAGACGCCGAAGGGATGACCTCGGCCTGATGCCAACGGACGAAACCGGCGGGAAACCATCCCGTAACCGAGCCGGGTCCGTCATGGTCGAGGGATGGCGACGGTCATCGAGGTCTCGACCGCCTCGGTCCTGGTGCGCGCACCGATGGACCGGGTCCGGCAGGTCGTCCTCCGGATCGGGCTCGCAGCCTGGGTCGCGCCGGTCGGCGAAGCGTGGGTCCTCGTACTACCCGAGAGGTCGACCGACCCGAGGGACGCCGACGACGAGATCGACCCGTACGACCTCGTAGGGCTGGGCCGCGCGATGTGCGACCAGGGACTGGCGCAGGTGCTGGTCTTCTCGGTCAGCAGCGGTCTGGGCGTCAGCCAGCTCATGTCCCCCGACCAGGACACCGCGTTCATCGGGTGGCGGTGCGCCGGCTCGGATCAGCCGACTGCCTCGCTCGTCGAGCCGGACGCCTTCACCTTCTGCAGCCGCTTCGGCCTGCCAATGCGCACCGAGCTGCTGGAGCTGCTTCTCGAGGACGTGACCGGGACCGCAGACCAGCGGCTCGCGGCGTTCTGCCTGGCGCTCGGCCTGCCGACGGTCGTCATCGGTGCCACCGCAGACGAGCTGGCCGATGAGCGGCTGCACCTGCCCGGGGTCGAGCGCTTCGGCCGCCGCGGAACTGTGGGGCGTCTGCGCGGCCAGTAGCCTGGCCGGGTGGTCAGCCCCAAGGTCGTCGTGCTCGACTACGGCTCGGGGAACCTTCGCTCGGCCGAGCGGGCCCTGGCCCGGGCCGGCGCGGACACCTCGGTTACCGCCGACCGGACTGCGGCGCTCGCCGCTGACGGCCTGGTCGTCCCCGGGGTAGGTGCCTTCGCCGCCTGCATGGCCGGCCTGGTCGACGTCCGCGGCCCCGAGATCATCGACCGCCGCCTGGCCGGGGGCCGTCCGGTGCTGGGCATCTGTGTGGGGATGCAGATCCTTTTCGAGGAGGGCTCCGAGCACGGCCTGCGCACCGAGGGCTGCGGCGAGTGGCCGGGCACCGTCGAACGGCTGCGGGCGCCCGTCCTGCCGCACATGGGGTGGAACACCGTCAAGGCCCCCGAGGGGAGCCGGCTGTTCGCCGGTGTCGAACACGAGCGGTACTACTTCGTGCACTCCTATGCGGTGCGGCACTGGGAC
>JACCUZ010000015.1 GCA_013698395.1 Sporichthyaceae bacterium | reverse complement strand
CCCGCCGCTGCTGCCACCGCTGCCACCGCTGCCCCCGCTGCTGCCGCCGCTGCCGCCGCTGCCGCCGCCCCCGGTGCTGCCACCGCTGCTACCCGTCGCCTTTGACGTGGGCGTGGACGTAGGCGTCGACCGCGTGGTCGCTGTCGCTGTGGTGGTCGGGGTGGTCGTCGGCGTGGGGGTCGGGGTAGCCGTAGATGTCGAACTGGCCGTCGGGGTCGCGGCGGCGCACGTCGGCCTGGTGACCGTGTTGGAGTCCAACGTGACCGCAGCATTGCGAGCGAGCAGTCGGCCGCTCACCGTGGCGCCCGTGTTAGCGGTCACCGAGGTCAGAGCGAGGATCGTCCCCGCGAACACCGAGTTGGTCCCCAGCGTCGCCGAGCTGCCGACCTGCCAGTAGACGTTGCACGCTTGAGCGCCATTGATCAGGCTCACGCGGCTGGCCGAGGCTGTGATGAGCGTGCTTGCGGCCTGGAAGATGAACACGGCGTTCGGATCACCCGCGGCGTCGAGGTTGAGCGTGCCGGTCAGTCCCAGAGCGCCCCCGCGGTACACGCCGGACACCAACGTCTGCCCGCCGAGGTCGGCCGACACGTTTGCTGACGGTGCTCGACCGGCAGCATCGTTGTAGGCAACAGTCACGTCGGCCTGGGCCTGGGCGGCGACCGCGTCGGCTGCGTGGATAGTTCCGTTGATCACGGTGCCCGGCGGGAAGCCGACCACCGCCGTACCGGGGCTCACCCCTAGGTCACCGCTGATGGTGGACGGACCGGTATTGGTCACGGTGGAGCCGGCCAGGACGGCGAAGCTGGTCGCGGTGCCAAGCCCGACGGGAGCTTCGGCGGCAGCCGCTGAGCTCGCGCTCATCACGATGACGGCCAGCCCGAGGGCGACGGTGAGAAACCTGCCAGGGGTGAGGACACGAGCGGTCATCGCAGTTGGTCCGTTTCTGGCCAGCGATGGAACGCCTGCGCCATGCGGCGCCAAGTCGTCAAACAACCCTGCCGTTCACGACAGGTATGCCCCTTTACTGACAGCGGGTACCTCGACCAGATCAGCGGGCAACTGGAGCCACAGGGCCAGACACTGACCAGGTTCACCCGTCTGGACCGCAAGCGGCCCGGGAGGGCGGCGCTTCAGACCGTACTGAAGTCCCAGCTGGTGCTCGTCCGGAACACCTCACCGGGCCGGAGCACCGTGCTCGGAAAGTTCGGCTGGTTGGGAGAGTCTGGGAAGTGCTGGGTCTCGAGGCAGAAACCATCACCTTGGCGGTACGTCCGAGCGCCCTTGCCGACCAGCGTCCCGTCGAGGTGGTTGCCGGAGTAGAAGTGCATCCCAGGCTGATCTGTGCGGAGCTCGAGCATGCGCCCCGTGCCCGGGTGAACCACGCGCACGGCCGGGTCGACCCCGCCCTCCAGCACCCAGGTGTGGTCGTAGCCAGCACCGTGCCGCAGCTGCTCGGTGCCTGCCCGCAGATCACGGCCGATCGGCTTAGCGGTGCGGAAGTCCATCGGTGTCCCAGCCACCTGATGGATCTCACCGGTGGGGATCATGGCGTCATCCACGGTTAGGAAACGGTCCGCCGCCATGTGCAGCTCGTGACCCTCGATCGACCCGGAGCCGTCACCACCGAGGTTCAGGTACGCATGGTTGGTGAGGTTGACCACCGTCGTTGCGTCGGTACGCGCTTCGTACTCCATCAACAGCCGCGACCCGCTCACCGAGTAGGTGACCGTGGCCGTGAGGCGGCCCGGGAAGCCCATGTCACCGGCCGGGCTGACGAGGGACAGCGCCACACCCTCAGGCGACACGCGTGCCGACCACACATGCCGGTCGAAGCCCCTGGTCCCACCGTGCAGAGTGTTGGGCTGCTGGTTGACCGGCGTACGGTGCTGGACTCCGTCGAGGGTGAAACGGCCTTGCCCGATGCGATTGGCGAACCGGCCCACGGTGGCTCCGAGGTACGGGTGGTCGGCGCTGTATCCCTCGAAATCGTCGAAGCCGAGCACGACATCGGCCGGAACACCGTCGCGATCAGGTATGACGACTGTGTGCAGGCTTGCTCCCCAGGTGAGGACGGCCACCTCCAGCTCAGGCCCGCCCAGGACATAGCGCTCGACGGTCTGCCCCTCGTCCGTGGTGCCGAACACCGAACGTCGTACCCGGGGAAGATCACTGGCTGCCACGGTGACACGGTAGCGACCCGACGCCACGTGCCACCATGGCGAAGTGGCAGGTCGTGCAGTCGCCGCGCGAATGACAGACCCGATCGTTCTGGCGACAACAGCGTCAGTCGTCCTGTTGGGACTCGCCGCGAGGGCTGACCGGCAGAACGGCTTGCCTGCTGGGACCTTGCTGGCGACCAGTGCCGTGGGAGTGGCCTTCCTTCTGGCTGGCCTTCTCTCCAAGGAGAGCAACCGGGCCCGGTTGGTAATGACCCTGGTCGCACCCGCCTGGTTCCTGGCATCATTGATCCCTTCGGCGCAAGCGTTGCACCAGTCGATGCTCCT
Organism: Sporichthyaceae bacterium; assembly: GCA_013698395.1. Classification (GTDB taxonomy): domain Bacteria; phylum Actinomycetota; class Actinomycetes; order JACCUZ01; family JACCUZ01; genus JACCUZ01. The sequence goes on along the minus strand of JACCUZ010000015.1, from coordinate 3,207 downwards.
GATCGCCTTGCTCGTTCTTCTGCCCGGACCACAGCGGCGGCTCGACACAATTGTGCTGCTTGCATCTGCCGCCGGGGCGGCGCTCGGACTCGTACCCGACGCCGCGGTCGCTGCCACTTTCCTCTTGACGGCGGTGGGCGACCGCCGCCAGCAGTGCCTCGTACGAGAGGAGCCGCACATCCGGGGCGAGGCCGTCAGAGCGTCGAGAGTCCCACCAAAGCAGCGCGAGCGCCGACCCGAGGGCTGCTGCAGCGAGAGCCACGAAGACCGCCCGGCGCTGGGATGTGGTCGCGGAGGCGGCGGACGCTGACGCGTTGCTCAGGATTGTTGCCCTCGAACGGCCCGACGTGGCGGTCGTTGATATTCGGATGCCGCCGACACACAAGGACGAAGGGCTCCTGGCGGCTCGCCGCATCCGCGAGCTCTATCCCCAGACCGCCGTCGTCTTGCTGAGCCAGTACCTCGAGCCGAGGTACGCGGCACGCCTCCTGGCAGATCAGCCCAGCGGCCTCGGCTATCTGCTGAAGGAACGCGTCTCCGATATCGCCGTTCTGGTGGATGCTCTGCGCCGTGTATGCGAAGGCGAGTGCGTCATCGACCCCACGATCGTGGCGAGGCTGATGCGGCGCCGACGTCCCAACTCGCCTCTTGCCAACCTGACGGAGCGGGAGACCCAGATCCTGAGGCTCATGGCCGAGGGCCGGTCAAACGCCGCGATCGCCAACGAGCTCGGGATCAGCGAGAAGACCGTGGAGGCGGCGTCGGCGCCGATGTTCCGCAAACTCGGGCTCGAGCCCTCACGTGAGGTGAACCGCCGGGTCCTCGCAGTACTGACCTTGCTCCGAGGCTGACGGGCTGCGAGCCAGGGAGGTCTCCACGTTTCTGACCTGTGGCTAGTGGCCATCTAGCGTTGCCGCCGGAAAATGTCGAACAGCACCCGCAGGACAAGGATGCAGCTGACGACAAACAGGTTGTAGCCGAACACCTGGAACAGGCTCACGGCCGGCGTCACCGCCGGCCCGCCGCTGGCGCCCAGGAGGACCACGGCCATGATCCCGGCCGTGGCGCCGAGAAAGGCGAGCAGCACCTGGTGCAGCAGGCCCGTAGCGAACTGCCGGTCCTGCTCGTCGGCGAAGAGTCGGACATTCACTGTCAGACGTCCCTGCTCGAGCGCCCCGGTGATGCGGTCGACCCGGCGCGGAAGGCGGCGTAACACCGGCAGCAGCCCTGTGATCTCCTCGGCCAAGGTCTGCGACGCCGCCTCCGGGCCGAATGCCGCCGCGATCTCGGCGCGGGCAAAGCGCCGCGACTCCTCCACGAGCTGGAAGCCCGGCGCCAGCCGAAGGAGGGTCCCCTCAACGGTCGCGAGGGCGCGGAACACCGCGGCCACCTCGCCGAGGACCACTAGCTCGTGCTCGGCGACCAGGCGAAACAAGTCGGTGAACATCGCCATGTCGGGGGAGGCGGCGGGGCCTAAGTGACGAGCCATGAAGAGTCCGAGTGCGCGTTCGAGGCGCATCTCGTCTAGATCGTCCGTGCGGGTCACCAATTCCAGGAACGCGTCGCGCGCGGCGGCAGAGTCGCCCCGGTCCACCGCGACCAGCAACTGCCGCACGGCCACCCGGGTCGAGGCACCGAGTCGGCCGACCGAGCCGAAGTCCAGCAACCCTAGGCGGCCGTCCGCGAGCAGCAGCACGTTGCCCGGATGCGGGTCGGCATGGAACACCCCATCCACCACGACCTGGCGCAGGAGGCACTCAAGCAGCGCCCGCGCCATCTCCTGCCGGTCCGGGCCACGCTCGTCGACCACCGTGTGGGTGGAACCCAACGGAGTGCCCTCCAGCCACTCCATCACGAGCACTCGCTGAGTGCACAGTTGCGCATGTAGAGCGGGAAGAACGACCGCACTGCCGCGGTCCCGGCTGGCAGAGCCCGCCCTGACCGCTGCCACGTTGCGGGCTTCCACGCGAAAGTCCAACTCCTCCCTCAACGCAGTCGCGAAGCCGGACGCCAGTTCGACCATGCCCACCGCGCGCCCCCACCTAGTGCGCGCCCGAACAGTTTCGGCAAGCCGACCCACGATGTCGAGGTCCCGCTCGACAACTGGGCCGATGCCGGGTCGCTGTACCTTCACCGCCACCTCGGCACCGTCGCGTAGCCGCGCCCGGTGTACCTGTGCGATGGACGCAGCGGCCACCGGGGTCGGGTCGAACTCAGCAAAGACCTCCATGTACGGGCCGTCCAGCTCCCGTTCGAGTAGCGCGCGCACCGCCTCCCACGGCGCCGGAGGCACCCGATCCTGCAGCATCGAGAGTTCCTCGATGAACTCCGCCGGCAACAGGTCGGCGCGGGTCGAGGCAAGCTGACCGAGCTTGACGAACGTGACACCGCCGTCCTCCATCGCCTGCCGCACCGACCTGGCCAGCCGCCGGCGGCGCTGGGGTTCCTCTCCCGGTGTCCGCGTCCCGCCACCCAGATACGGACCCAGCCCGTGGCGTACGGCGACGGCGAGGATCTGCGCATACCGGCGAGACCGACCCATCCGGCGGCGCAGCGAACGTCGCCATTCCACCGGGCTGGGCCAGCTCCCGGTCGGCACCAGGATTTCCACGATAACCAGGAAGGTCAGCGCGGCGACCAGCGAAATCCCGATCTGCAAGCTGCCTTCGGCCACACCCGAGCCCACCCCGACCAAGGCATCCGAAACCGCGAGACCGACCGCCACTGCGATGAAGGCGGCCAGCACTGCGCGCCCGGCGCCTAGGGAAACGCCCAGCACCCGCCGGGCGATCGCTGCGAAAACAAGAACGGTGGCGACCCACAGGAAAGCAAGCAGCACGGCATTCAACGGCACTCCTGGCGCTCACAGGGCCGCGGATGTGTGATGCACCCATAGACCCCATCGGGTAAGCCGCAGCAAGCTCGATCAGCCCCACGACTCCGCTGCCCTTCCTGGCTCATCGTCGCAACGCCATCCGTCCAGCGCCAGACCCTGACCCTGGTTGTCCCGCCTCATCGGCCACCCCGGCGAACCGGGGATGGCGTATGGGACGCCCAGGATCGGCACAGGGCCGCCAGGTTGCGTGGGAGCAGGAAATTTCGCCGACGGCTGGCGGTGGCGGTGGGATTTGAACCCACGGAGGAGTTGCCCCCTCACACGCTTTCGAGGCGTGCTCCTTCGGCCGCTCGGACACGCCACCGCCGGGA
>JACCUZ010000473.1 GCA_013698395.1 Sporichthyaceae bacterium | reverse complement strand
GCGCCGTGCGGCGTCCCGTGGTAGGCGACCGCCCTGCTGATGACCTTGTGCTTCATCGGCTTGCCGGTGAGCTTGAAGAACTGCTTGGCGACCTTCCATGCGGTCTCGACCGCTTCGCCGCCGCCGGTGGTGAAGAAGACGCGGTTCAGGTCCCCGGGCGCGAGGTGCGCGAGTCGCTCGGCCAGCTCGACGGCCTTCGGGTGGGCGTAGGACCACAGCGGGAAGAACGCGAGCTCGCTGGCCTGCTTGGCGGCAGCCTCGGCGAGCTCGGTACGGCCGTGTCCGGCCTGCACGACGAACAGACCCGCCAGGCCGTCGAGGTAGCGCCTGCCCTTGTCGTCCCAGATGTAGGGGCCTTCGCCACGGACGATGACAGGGATGTCACTGTGCTCGTAGGTCGACATGCGGGTGAAGTGCATCCACAGGTGGTCCTTGGCGCTCTTCGCGAGAGCACCGTCACCGGCCTGCTGGACGTCCTGGGCTGAGATGGTCATCGGGTTCCCCAGTTGTAGAGCTGCTTATGGAGCTTGAGATAGACGAAGGACTCGGTGGTGCGCACGGTCGGCACCGCGCGGATGCGTTTGCTGATGAGCTCGAGGAGGTGGTCGTCGTCCTCGCAGACGACCTCGACCAGCAGGTCGAAGCCACCGGCGGTGATGACGACGTAGTCGACCTCCGGCATCTCGGCGAGCCGCTCGGCGACCGCCTCGACGTCGCCCTCGCAGCGGACGCCGATCATCGCCTGTCGTGGGAAGCCCACCTGGAGGGGGTCGGTCACGGCGACGATCTGCATGACTCCGGCGTCCAGGAGCCGCTGCACCCGCTGCCGGACCGCGGCCTCGGACAGCCCGACCGCCTTGCCGATAGAGGCGTACGCCCGCCGACCGTCCTCCTGCAGCTGCTCGATGATGGCCTTGGAGACGTCGTCGAGCACCACCGCCCCGGAGCCGTCGCGTCGCGCCATGACCGCGATCCTCTCGACTGGACGGGGCGGTTGGCAAGCGAATCCGTGGTGAACGGGCCTCTGTTGTGCTGAATCTGTCGTTGGAAGCGGACGCAACTGTCGGTAAGCCCCCTTCCCGGGTACTCTCCCGCCCGTGACAGCGACCTCCGAACACCCAGCCGTGACCCTGCGCAACTTCGTCGATGGCGCCGCCGTCGACAGCGCGGACGGGCGCACCAGCGACATCGTCGACCCCTCTACCGGGCAGGTGTTCGCTAAGGCACCGGTGTCCTCGCCGGCTGACGTCGACGCCGCGATGCGGGCCGCGGCGACAGCGTTCGAGACATGGCGGGACAGCACGCCGAGCGAGCGGCAGAAGGCGCTCCTGCGCATCGCGGACGCGATCGAGTCGCGCGCCGAGGAGATGGTGGACGCGGAGTGCCGCAACACCGGCAAGCCCCGCGGGCTCACGTTGTCCGAGGAGGTCGCACCAACGGTGGACCAGATCCGGTTCTTCGCCGGGGCCGCGCGAGTGCTCGAGGGCCGCTCGGCAGGGGAGTACCTGGCCGGACACACGTCGTTCGTCCGCCGCGAGCCGGTCGGCGTCTGCGCGCAGGTGACGCCGTGGAACTACCCCATGATGATGGCCGTCTGGAAATGGGCGCCGGCCATCGCCGCGGGCAACACGGTGGTGCTCAAGCCGTCGGACACCACGCCGGTGTCCACCCTGCTGATGGCCGAGATCATGGCCGAGTTCCTGCCCCCGGGGGTGTTCAACGTCGTGACCGGCGACCGTGACACCGGTCGAGCGCTGGTCGCGCATCCGGTCCCGCAGATGGTCTCCATCACCGGGTCCATCCGCGCGGGCATGGAGATCGCCGGCTCCGCCGCCACCGACCTGAAGAGGGTGCATCTCGAACTCGGCGGCAAAGCCCCTGTCGTCGTCTTCGACGACGCGGACCTCGACGCCACGGCCGAGGCGATCGCCGCTGCCGGCTACTTCAACGCCGGCCAGGACTGCACCGCCGCCACGCGCGTACTCGCGGCCCCCCGCATCCACGACGACTTCGTCGCCGCTCTTGCGCAGCAGGCGAAGGACAACGCCCCGACCGGCACGCCCGACGACGAGGCCGCGGTCTTCGGCCCCCTCAACAACGCCCACCAGCTCGACCGGGTGATGGGTTTCCTGCAGCGCGCGCCGCACCACGCCTCCGTCGACGCCGGTGGCCACCGGGTCCAGGGCGACCTCGCGGACGGCTTCTTCCACGAGGCCACCGTCGTGTCCGGTCTCACCCAGGACGACGAGATGGTGCAGGACGAGATCTTCGGTCCGGTGATCACCGTGCAGCGCTTCTCCGACGAGGACGAGGCGGTGCGCTGGGCCAACGGCGTCCGCTATGGGCTGGCCTCATCGGTGTGGACCAAGGATCACGGCCGCGCGATGCGGATGGCCAAGCGCCTGGACTTCGGCTGCGTCTGGATCAACACCCATATCCCGCTCGTGGCCGAGATGCCGCACGGCGGCTTCAAACACTCGGGCTACGGCAAGGACCTGTCGATGTACGGCTTCGAGGACTACACGCGCGTCAAGCACGTGATGTCCAACATCGAGTTCTGACCGGGTGCGCTGACCCGTTGCAGGTCGACCTCGTCGCGCGCGGGCGGGTCCGCACGGGCGACCCCATGGCCCCCTTGACCCGCGGGGTCGCCGTCCACGACGGGGTCGTGGTCGCTCTCGACGAGGCCGCCCTCTCCCTCGCCGATGGAGCCCGCGAGCTCGTCGACCTCGGCGACGGCGCGCTGCTGCCCGGCTTCGGCGACGGGCACGTACATCCCCTGTGGGGCGGCGTGGAGCTTGCTGGGCCCCACGTGCGGGACGCGACGTCGGTGGCGGAGGTCGTCGAGGCCGTACGCCGCTATGGCGCCGAGCACCCCGACCTCGAGTGGCTGCAGGGCGGCCCGTACGACCCGACCATGGTGCCCGGCGGAATGTTCGATGCGAGGTGGCTTGACGCCGCGGTCGCCGACCGACCGGTCGTCCTGCAGTCCACCGACCACCACTGCGCCTGGGTGAACACCGCGGCCCTACGCCGAGCCGGCGCCGACGCCGCCACCCCCGACCCGCCGTCCGGCGCGCTCGTCCGGCGACCCGACGGCTCGCCACTGGGAACGCTTGTGGAGTGGACCGGGATGGACCTCGTCCTGCGCCACGCCCCCCGGCCCAGCGCCGCCGACAAGGAGCTGGCGCTCGAGCGGTCCACCGCGCTGCTCGCTCGTGCGGGTGTCACCTGGGCGCAGGAGGCCGCCCTGCACCCCGAC
>JACCUZ010000426.1 GCA_013698395.1 Sporichthyaceae bacterium | reverse complement strand
GGCGGGACGCCGCGGTCAGGACACGGGTCGGGAGGTGGCGGGCCAGGGCGACCAGCGTCTTGTACTGCGTGCCAGGCACACAGACGACGCGCCCTCGGGCGAGCGCCGCGAACGACTCGTCGACGACGTCCTCCGCGTCGAGCCACATCCACTCCGGCGTGCGGGCCATGTCCAGGCCGGCCCGGTCGTGGAACTCCGTCTTGGTGTAGCCCGGGCACAGCGCCTGCACCCGGACCCCCGAGCCCGCGAGGTCCCCGGCCAGGCCGAGCGTGAAGCTGGTCACCCACGCCTTCGCAGCGCTGTAGGTGCCCTGCGGCACGAAACCGGCCACCGACGAGACGTTGATGACGACACCGTCCCGTCGCGCCAGCATCCCTGGCAGCGCAGCCCGGCTCAGCCGCAGGACCGCCCGTACCAGGACGCGGAGCATGCGCTCCTCGTCCTCGACGTCACTGTTGGAGAAGCGCTGGTTCACGGAGAAGCCCGCGTTGTTGATCAGCAGGTCGACGGGGCGGTGCGGGTCGCACAGGCGAGCCTCCACGGCCCGGCAACCCGCGTCCTCGGCGAGGTCGGCGGGCATCACCTCGACGTCGACGCCGTAGGTCGTACGCAGCTCGCCGGCGAGCTCCTCCAGCCGGGTGCCGTCCCGGGAGACCAGCACGAGGTGGTACCGGTCACGTGCGAGCCGGTGGACGAAGGTGTTGCCGATGCCGGCCGTGGCGCCGGTGACGAGAGCGGTGGACACCCGTGCAGCCTCTCAGGTCAGGCGGAGCGCTCCGTGCTGACCGTCACGCCGGAGGAGTCCGGCGCCACGTCCACCAGGACCACGGCCTCGACCTGCAGGTCGACGATGCGGGTCAGATCCGCACCTTGTAGTCCTGCCGGGAGTCGAGCGGCGGGTCGATGCAGACCAGATCCAGCTGACAGGCGAGCGCTTCGGCCAGCGACACGAGCACATGCAGGTCGTCGCCCCGGATCAGCCGGTTCCGCCAGCCGTCGTCGTCGGCGCCGGCGCCCTCGAAGATCGTGCTGCGGTCGGCCCGCGGCGAGTGGACCGTCTCGACCAACCTGCAAGGGCAGCCCCAGCCGGGGATCCCGGCGTCCTTGCCCTCCCACACCAGTCGCACGCCAGTCACCGGTCCCATCCCTCCGTCGGGTCGACCCATGCTGTCCGATCCGACGTCCGTGGGCCCGCCCATCACGATCCGCCGCGACACGCCCACATCGTTTGCGCTCGACCGGTGCCGGCCGTCCTACCGTTGTCGACATGCGCTTACCAAGGACGCTCGGCGAGCTCGACGACCTCGTCTCCGAAGCCGACGTGTCCGGCCGGGGCCTCCAGTTGACCGAGAGGCTGCTCCGGGCAGCCGACTCCATGCCGCATGGCGAGGAATCCCTGCGCGCCGAGATGCTCGTCGCCGCCGCCGAAGGTCTGTCGCTGAGCGGCCAGCCGCAGCGGGCCGTCGCCGCCGCCCAGGCCGCGGTCGCCGACGGTGGCCCGGTACGCCACGACGCCCGTACACACCTCGCTGCGGCCTTGCGGGGGGCCGGCCGTGATGAGGAGGCCCGCGCGACGCTGCGTGAGGTCTGGCGGTCACGCCCCAGGGCCCCCGGGCTGCACCTCTTCGCGGGGGAGCAGAGCGAGGCCATCGGAGACCATGCCGAGGCGCTGCGCTGGTACACCCGCGGCCTGTCCATCGCCGAGAACAAGGTCGGCGACGAAGAGGCGGAAGTGACCTGCATGCTCATGCTCATCGCCCGCCTCCGGACCCGCCGGGCGCTCGCCCTCCCCCCCGACGACTGGGACCTGGCGGCGGTCGAGGCGGTCGAGAGCGCACGTCGCGTCGTCGAGGCGACCGAGATGGGCGACTGCGACTGCCCTTGCGGACACGGCGCGGTGATCAGCGAGGAGGACGACGCGATCTTCATCGACCTGGTGCGCGCCTAGCGGTTCTCCTCGACCCGGCGCTCGTCGAGCGGCGGTCGGCCCTATGCAGCCGCGAGCTCGTCCTCGGTTGCCTCGGTTGCCTCGAGGGCCTCGGCCCGGTCCTTGCGCATGCCCTGCAGCGCCAGCCCAAGGAAGACCAACCACACCGCAAGGATCGTCAGGTAGATGCTCGGCCGCGGCGAGTTGCCCACCTCGAAGGCGTTGAGCATCGTGCGGGTGTTGGTGAGCACGATGATGCCGCCGACGGCCACACCGAGCAGCCGGGTCGGGACGTGGCGCACGAGATAGGCGGCGACGGGTGCAGCAACCAGACCGCCCGCGAGCAGGCCCAGCACCGCGGTCCACGGGATGTCCTCGCTGCCGATGCCGAGGAAGAAGCCGGCGCTGGCCGCGATTGCCACGAGGAACTCCGAGGTGTCCACAGTGCCGATGACCCGGCGCGGAGTCATCCCGCCGCTGCTGATCAGCGTGGGGGTCGCGACCGGACCCCAGCCGCCACCACCCGTGGCGTCGACGAAGCCCGCGAAGAGACCGAGCGGCGCGAGAAACCGCTTCCGCGGCGGCACCTCGTGCTTGTAGGTCGGGACCTTGGTCGCGAAGCGCAGCAGCAGGTAGACACCGAGGGCCAGCAGGATGCCGGCCATCCAGGGCGCTGCTGCCTCGGTCGACAGGGAGCTGAGGAAGGTCGCGCCGGCGAAGGCGCCGATCGCGCCCGGGATGCCGATGTTACGCACGACGCGCCAGTTGACGTTGCCGAACCGCCAGTGCGACGCGCCAGAGGCCAGGGTCGTCCCGATCTCGGCCAGGTGCACCGAGGCGGAGGCGACCGCCGGGGAGTAACCCGCGGTGAGGAGCAGCGTCGTCGACGTGACGCCGTACGCCATGCCCAACGTGCCGTCCACGAGCTGCGCACCCAGGCCCACGAGGGCGATCGTGATGAGCGTCTTCATTCAAGAGTCTCCACTATCTCGGGCTTGTTAGTGGAGAAGATAACTACACCCTAGTTCAACGTGCAAGTCGGCCCACTGCGCAGGCGTGTCACCCCTCACCCGACCGTCAGGCCATGGCCGTCCGGCGCCCCGTCGACCCGCACGGTGTTCCCGTCACGAATCTCCCCGGCTAGCAACGCCCGGGCCAGCGGGTCGCCCACTGCCGACTGCACCAACCGCCGCAGCGGGCGGGCACCGTAGACCGGGTCGAAGCCGGTGCGGGCCAGCCACTCGCGGGCCGCCGGGGTCACATCCAGGACGAGACGTCGGCCCACCAGCCGCCGGGCCAGCGCCTCGACCTGCAGGTCCACGATGCGGGTCAGATCGGCGGTCGTCAGCGCGTCGAAGACCACGACCTCGTCCAGCCGGTTGATGAACTCGGGCTTGAACGCCTCACGCACCCTCGCGAGCACCATCTGCCGCTTCTGCTCGTCACCCAGGGTCGGATCGACCAGGTAGGTCGACCCCAGGTTCGACGTGAGCACCAGGATCGCGTTGCGGAAGTCGACCGTGCGGCCGTGCCCGTCGGTGAGCCGCCCGTCGTCGAGCACCTGCAGGAGCACGTCGAACACCTCGGGGTGGGCCTTCTCGACCTCGTCGAGCAGCACCACGGTGTACGGCCGGCGCCGGACGGCCTCGGTCAGCTGGCCGCCCTCGTCGTACCCCACATAGCCAGGGGGCGCCCCGACGAGCCGGGCCACCGAGTGCTTCTCGCCGTACTCGCTCATGTCGATGCGGACCATCGCCCGCTCGTCGTCGAAGAGGAAGTCGGCGAGCGCCTTCGCGAGCTCGGTCTTGCCGACACCCGTCGGTCCCAGGAACAGGAACGACCCGGTAGGCCGGTCGGGGTCGGAGACGCCGGCGCGCGCCCGGCGTACGGCGTCGGAGACGGCACGGACGGCGAAGGTCTGCCCCACCAGCCGCCGGCCGAGCTCCTCCTCCATCCGCAGCAGCTTGGCGGTCTCGCCCTCGAGCAGCCGCCCGGCCGGGATGCCCGTCCAGGCTGCGACCACCTCCGCTACGTCGTCGGGGCCGACCTCCTCCTTGACCATGGCCTCGCGGGTCTCGCTGGCCGCGCGGGCTTCGGCGAGCTCCTTCTCCACGGCCGGGATGTCGGCGTAGAGCAGTCGGCTCGCGGTGGCCAGGTCGTTGTCGCGCTGGGCGCGCTCGGCCTGACCGCGCAGGTCGTCCAGACGTGAGTTGAGCTCACCGACGAGGTCCAGGGCGGCGCGCTCCTGCTCCCACCGGGCGTTGAGGGTGGTCAGCTGCTCCTGCTTGTCGGCCAGGTCCTGGCGCAGCCTGGTCAGGCGCTCCTGGGAGGAGGGGTCGTTCTCGTTCTCCAGGGCCAGCTCCTCCATCAGCAGCCGGTCGACCTGCCGCTGCAGGACGTCGATCTCCACCGGCCGGGAGTCGATCTCCATCCGCAGCCGCGAGGACGCCTCGTCGATCAGGTCGATCGCCTTGTCCGGCAGGAAGCGGGAGGTGATGTACCGGTCGGACAGCGTGGCCGCCGCCACCAGGGCCGCGTCGGTGATCTCGACCTTGTGGTGGGCCTGGTAACGGTCCTTGAGCCCGCGCAGGATCGCCACGGTGTCCTCGACGCTGGGCTCGCCCACCATCACCGGCTGGAAGCGCCGCTCGAGCGCCGGGTCCTTCTCCACGTGCTCGCGGAACTCGTCGAGGGTTGTCGCACCGACCATTCGCAGCTCGCCCCGGGCGAGCATCGGCTTGAGCATGTTCGACGCGTCCATCGCGCCCTCGCCGGTGGCGCCCGCCCCGACGACCGTGTGCATCTCGTCGATGAACGTCACGATCTGGCCTTCGCTGGACTTGATCTCGTCAAGGACTGCGCGCAGCCGTTCCTCGAACTCGCCGCGGTACTTCGCCCCGGCCACCATCGCGCCGAGGTCGAGCGCCACGAGCCGCTTGTCGCGCAGCGAGTCGGGGACGTCGCCGGCGACGATGCGCTGCGCCAGACCCTCCACCACGGCGGTCTTGCCCACGCCGGGCTCGCCGATCAGCACCGGGTTGTTCTTCGTACGCCGGGACAGCACCTGCACGACGCGGCGGATCTCGTTGTCGCGGCCGATGACCGGGTCGAGCTTCCCCTCGCGGGCCCGGCCGGTGAGGTCGATGCCGAACTTCTCCAACGCCTGGAAGGTCGACTCCGGGTCCTCGGTGGTGACGCGCGCTCCACCACGTACCCGGTCGATCGCGGCGCTGATGGCCTGCTCGGTTGCTCCGTGTTCGGCCAGCAGCTCGGACGAGGGACCCGGCGCCGTGGTCAGCGCGAGCAGGAGGTGCTCGGTCGAGACGTAGTCGTCACCGCGCGCCGACGCGCGCTCCATCGCCGTGGCAATGACGCGCTGGAGAGCGCCCGAGGGCGCCGGACCTGACACGGTCGACCCGCTCGCGCTCGGCAGGTCGGTGAGCGCCTTCTCGGCGGCCGTACGAACGGCCGGGGGGGTAGCGCCGACGGCTTGGAGCACGGACCCGGTGATGCCCTGGTCGTCCTGCAGCAGCGCCCACAGCAGGTGCTGCGGCTCGATGGCCGGGTTGCCGTTGGTGACCGCCCGGCGTTGGGCGGCGGCGAAGGCCTCCTGGCTCTTGCGGGTGAGTTGGTTCGCTTCCATGTCGTGGTCTCCGGTAACGCGTGTTCAGTCGATCGTGCGGGGGCTGTGGGGGCGACGGGGACGCTGGGGGCGGCGCTCCGGCCGCCAGACCACGAGCGCAGTCCGGGACCTCTCGTCGCGTTCGGCGCGCAGCGCCTCGATCTCGGCTTGCAGCTCGCGATTGTGCCGCTGGAGCGTGGTGATCCGGTTCTCGAGCTCCAGGACCGCCCGGATGCCTTCCAGACCGAGCCCGAAGGAGGACAGCCGCACGACCTCGCGCAGCATCCCGATGTCGCTTCGGGAGTACCGGCGGCCGCCACCCGGGCTCCGGCCGGGTGAGACCAGGCCGAGCCGGTCGTACTGCCGGAGGGTCTGGGCGTGCAGGCCGGTCAGCTCCGCCGCGACCGAGATGACGTACAGCGGCGCGTCGTCGTCGCTCTCCCAGGCTCCGTCCGGGCCGGCCATGTACGGCATGTCAGCCTCCTGCCGCCGTCCCTTGCGCCAGCAGCCCGGCGCGCGGGTTCTCACCGTTGGTCGCATCGCGGAAGGCCTCGACCGCGGCGCGCGCCGCGGAGGTCAGCTTGCCCGGGACGACGACCTCGACCGTGACCAGCAGGTCACCTCGCAAGCCGTCCTTGCGGGTCACACCCTTGCCGCGCACCCGGAAGGTGCGCCCGTTGGCCGTCCCCGGGGGAAGCCGCAAGGTCACCGGTGCTCCGCCGAGCGTCGGCACGGTGACCTCCGCACCCAGCGCAGCCTCGGCAAAGGTCACCGGGACGCTCAGGGTGAGGTTGTCGCCGGACCGACCGAACAGCCGGTGCGGGGTGACGTGCACGACGACGTAGAGGTCCCCGGCCGGACCGCCGCGCTCCCCCGGGCTGCCTTTGCCCTTGAGGCGGATCCGCTGCCCGTCGCGCACCCCGGCCGGGATCCGGACGCTCAGCGTGCGGGTGCCCATCGCGCGCCCGCTGCCCCCGCAGTCCGGGCACGGGTCGTCGACCACGAGCCCCCGTCCCATGCATTCTCGACAGGGCTCCGCGAAGGCGAACCCGCCTTGGTTGCGGCTGGTCTGGCCGGTGCCGCGGCAGACCGGGCACTGGTGGGGCAGCGACGCGCCTCGGCCACCGGTGCCCTGGCAGGACGGGCAGGGCTGCTCGCTGGCCATCCGCAGCGGCAGCGTGACGCCATCGACCGCGTCCGCGAAGGACAGGGTCACCTGCGACTCGATGTCCGCGCCGCGGCGCGGCGCGGTGGGGCGTCCGGCCCGCTGGCCGAAGAGTCCGCCCAGGACGTCACCAAGGCCTCCGGTTCCGGCCGCCCCGAAGACGTCACCGAGGTCGAATGGGACGCCACCGCCCGCACCCGTCCCTGGCGCGCCGGGTGGCCGGAATCGGCCGGCGCCGGCGCCGAACAGGGTCCGGGCCTCGTCGTACTCGGCCCGGCGTTTGGGGTCGGCGAGGACGTCGTACGCCTCGGAGATCTCCTTGAAGCGCTCCTCGGCGGCGGTGTCGCCGGTGTTGGCGTCGGGGTGGTGCTTGCGCGCCAGGGTGCGGTAGGCCTTCTTGATCGCCTCGGGTTTGGCGTCCTTGGGGACGCCGAGCGCCTTGTAGTAGTCCTTCTCCAGGTAGTCCTTCGTGCTCATGCGTCCCTCCCCTCGGCTTCCTACTCGGGGTCGGCCACAGCGACCCGGGCCGCCCGGACGACGCGGTCCCCGATCCGGTAGCCGGGCTGGAACACCTCGACGCAGGTCGGCTCGGTGACCTCCGCGGAGTGCGTATGGGTGAGCGCCTCGTGCACCGTCGGGTCGAACCGGTCACCGGCCGTGCCGAAGCGCACCAGGCCGAGTCGCTCGACGGTCTGCTCGAGCGCCTCACCCACCGACTTGAACCCACCCTCGAGCTCGCCGTGGTCGCGGGCCCGTCCGATGTCGTCCAAGGCCGGGAGCAGGTTGCCGAGGACCCCGGCCACGGCCGTCTGGCGGATGACCTCCCGGTCGCGGTCGACGCGGCGGCGGTAGTTGGCGTACTCGGCCTGCACCCGCTGCAGGTCAGCGGTCCGCTCCGCGAGCTGGCGGGCCAGCTCGTCGTCGTCCGTAGGCCCGGCGCCGCCGGCAGCGGCTTCACCACTGGCATCGACTTCAGCACTGGCCGCAACCTCGGGAGCCGGCGTCGCCACCCGCTCCCGGATCTCACCGGTCTGCGGATCGAGGCGTCGCTTGTCGCGGATCACCGGCCCCGGCGGATCGCCCAGCGACTCGTCGTGTGGATCGGTCACTTCTTCTCGTCCTCGTCGACGATCTCGGCGTCCACGACGTCGTCGTCGCGGGCATCCCCGCCGCCAGCGCCTTCGCCAGCGCCGGTCGCGCCCTCGTCGCCGGCGGCACCGGCCGTGGCCTGCTGCTCGGCGTAGAGCGCAGCGCCGAGCTTCTGGCTCACGGTGGCGAGCTTGTCAGTCGCCTCCTTGATCGCGGCGGTGGCCGACTCGCCGGTGCCCTCGAGCGCCTTCTTCAGGTCGGCAACTGCCGCCTCGACCTCAGCCTTGGTGGCCGACGCGTCGCCCTCGGCGAACTTGTCGGCGTTGTCTGCCAGGAACTTCTCGGTCTGGTAGACGAGCTGGTCGCCGGTGTTGCGGACCTCCGCCTCCTCCCGGCGCTGGCGGTCCTCCTCGGCGTGGGCCTCGGCGTCGCGCATCATCCGCTCGATGTCGTCCTTGGGCAGCGCCGAGCCACCGGTGATGGTCATCGACTGCTCCTTGCCGGTGCCCAGGTCCTTGGCGCTGACGTGGACGATGCCGTTGGCGTCGATGTCGAAGGCGACCTCGATCTGGGGCATCCCCCGCGGCGCGGGGGGCAGGCCGGTCAGCTCGAACATCCCGAGCTTCTTGTTGTAGCCGGCCATCTCCCGCTCACCCTGGTAGACCTGGATCTGCACGGACGGCTGGTTGTCGTCAGCGGTCGTGAAGATCTCGGAGCGCTTGGTCGGGATCGTGGTGTTGCGCTCGATGAGCTTGGTCATGATCCCGCCCTTGGTCTCGATGCCGAGGGACAGCGGAGTGACGTCGAGCAGCAGGACGTCCTTGACCTCGCCCTTGAGCACCCCGGCCTGCAGGCTGGCGCCGATCGCGACCACCTCGTCGGGGTTGACGCCCTTGTTCGGCTCCTTGCCGCCGGTGAGCTCCTTGACCACCTCGACAACCGCGGGCATGCGGGTGGAGCCACCCACCAGGACCACGTGCTTGATGTCTCCGACGCTGATCTTGGCGTCCCGCAGCACCGACTGGAATGGCGCCTTGCAGCGGTCGAGCAGGTCGGATGTCATCTGCTGGAACTGCGCCCGCGTGATCTTCTCGTCCAGGTGCAGGGGACCCGCGTCGGACGCGGTGATGTAGGGCAGGTTCACCGTCGTCTCGCTGGAGGACGACAGCTCGATCTTGGCCTTCTCCGCCGCCTCGCGCAGCCGCTGCAGGGCCATCTTGTCCTTGGAGAGGTCGACGCCGTGACCGTTCTGGAACGCCTTGACGAGGTGGTCGACGATGCGCTGGTCCCAGTCGTCCCCGCCGAGGTGGTTGTCGCCGCTTGTCGCCTTGACCTCGACGACGCCTTCACCGATCTCGAGCAGTGACACGTCGAAGGTGCCGCCGCCGAGGTCGAAGACCAGGATGGTCTGGTCGGACTCGCCCTTGTCCAGGCCGTAGGCCAGAGCAGCAGCGGTGGGCTCGTTGACGATCCGCAGGACGTTGAGCCCGGCGATCTCACCGGCCTCCTTGGTGGCCTGCCGCTGGCTGTCCTCGAAGTAGGCCGGCACGGTGATCACCGCGTCGGTGATGGTCTCGCCGAGGTAGGCCTCCGCGTCGCGCTTGAGCTTCATCAGCACCCGGGCGCTGATCTCCTGGGCGGTGTACTTCTTGCCGTCGATGTTCACCGACCAGTCGGTGCCCATGTGGCGCTTGACCGAGCGGATGGTCCGGTCGACGTTGGTGACGGCCTGGCGCTTGGCCACCTCACCGACGAGGACCTCACCGTTTTTGGCAAAGGCCACGACCGACGGGGTGGTTCGCTGACCCTCGGCGTTGGCAATGACGGTGGCCTCGCCACCCTCCAGGACGGAGACGACGGAGTTGGTCGTCCCCAGGTCGATTCCGACCGCACGTGCCATGACTGTTCGATCCTCCGTTGCGGGGAAGCGGGTGCTGGCCGACCCGGGTTGAGTCGATCCGGCTCATAGTCTGCGGCACGAGATAGGCCGTGTCAAGAAACTTGAGCCGATCCGACTCAACTCTCGCGCGGTCAGCCGATGGAAACGGCCACCTCGCGGCTCCGGCCGGCCGCGAGCCCTCCCTTCTCCGGAGCAGCCACCGTCACCCGCCACACGCCGCCACGGCGCGCCGCACCGGTCGCGGTGACGTCGTAGCGACCGTCGGCGTCGAGGCGGTCGGTGGCCACGGTGCGCCAACTCCCGGCCAGGTCCCGACGCTGCAGGCGGGCAACGGCACCGGGACGCGGTGGAGTGACCTGGCCCCGGAACCTCGGAGCCTCGGCCTGCCGCAGCGTCGGGTCGGTGCTGATCGTGACCCGTTGGCGGACCGGAACCGTCCGGACTGCTGAACGAGCAGCCAGCACGGCGCCGGTGCCGGCATAAGTCACGAGGTACGACCCGAGCCGCCGCGGTCTCGACCGCAGGAGGAAGCTGCCGTCGTCGCGCGTCGTCGCCCGCGCCACCGGTTCGTACGTCGACTCGCCGGGGTAGCGGCGCAGCAGCCGCACCGGCCGGCCGGCGAAGGGCACCGATCCGGCACCGCTCAGGACCCCTCGTACCGTCACGGTGTCGCCGTAGACCACCCATGCGGGC
>JACCUZ010000425.1 GCA_013698395.1 Sporichthyaceae bacterium | reverse complement strand
GAACGAGACATCCCGCGGTTCGCGCCTGAGCGGTTCAGCGACTGGTTTCGCCGGCGCCGGCCCCGGGGCCCCGCAACGCGAGGACCGGTCGTGCTGTGGCCGGACACGTTCACGAACAACTTCGACCCGCACATCGGTGTCGCGGCCGTCGAGGTGCTCGAGGCCGCCGGTTTCGAGGTGCGCCTGCCCGACAGGACACTGCCCGAGAGAACACTGTGCTGCGGGCTGACCTGGATCTCGACCGGCCAGCTCGCGACCGCGAAGCGCGTCCTTCGACGCACGGTCGCCGGGATGCGCGACGAGATCCGCGCCGGCACGCCGATTGTCGGGCTCGAGCCCAGCTGCACGGCCGTCTTCCGCACCGACGCACCGGAGCTGCTGGCCGGCAACGAGGACGTCCGCCGGCTCTCGATGCAGACCAAGAACCTGGCCGAGCTGCTGGCTCAGCGAGCGCCGGAGTGGCATCCGCCGCCGGTGAACCTCCGCGCCATCGCACAGACCCACTGCCACCAGCATGCGGTGATGGGCTTCGACGCCGACCAGGCCCTGCTCGAGCGCACCGGGGTGGAGGTCGACAGGCTCGACGCCGGATGCTGCGGACTAGCCGGCAACTTCGGCTTCGAGCGCGGGCACTACGACGTGTCCATGGCCTGCGCGGAGCGCGTGCTGCTGCCCGCGGTGCGCAGCGCCGACCTCCGGGCCGTGCTGCTCGCCGACGGCTTCAGCTGCCGCACCCAGGTCGAGCAGGCAGGTGTCGGGCGACGCGGGGTCCATCTGGCGGAGCTGCTCGCCGGCGCCCTGCGGGGCACCGACCTCGGCGACCGTCCCGAGCGCGTTCTCACCACCCGCCACGCGAGGAGCACGCCATGAGCCAGACCGTCGCCGACTTCCTCCTCCAGCGGTTGCGCGACTGGGGAGTCGATCACGTCTTCGGTTACGCCGGTGACGGGATCAACGGCCTGCTCGCCGCCTGGGAGAAGGCCGATAACCAACCGAAGTTCGTGCAGGCCAGGCACGAGGAGATGGCGGCCTTCGAAGCGGTCGGCTATGCGAAGTTCACCGGACGGGTAGGCGTGTGCACCGCGACGAGCGGACCAGGGGCCATCCATCTGCTCAACGGCCTGTACGACGCGAAGCTGGACCACGTCCCGGTCGTCGCGATCGTTGGTCAGACCAACCGCAGCGCCATGGGCGGCCACTACCAGCAGGAGGTGGACCTGCTCTCGCTGTTCAAGGACGTGGCCAACGAGTACTGCCAGATGGTCACCGTGCCCGAGCAGCTGCCGAACGTCCTCGACCGGGCCATCCGTATCGCGTCCAGCCAACGAGCCGTCACTGCTGTCATCATCCCCGCCGATGTGCAGGACCTGGACTACACACCCCCCGGTCACGAGTTCAAGATGGTTCCCTCGAGCCTGGACATGTCATGGTCCACCCCGGTCCCCCAGGAGTCCCAGCTCCTACGGGCGGCCGAGGTGCTCAATGCGGGGACGAAGGTCGCCCTGCTGGTCGGGCAGGGTGCGCGCGGGGCCGCCGCCGAGGTCACGCAGGTCGCCGAGCTGCTCGGTGCCGGGGTCGCGAAAGCCCTGCTCGGCAAGGACGTCCTCTCCGACGAGCTGCCATGGGTCACGGGCTCTATCGGGCTGCTCGGCACCCGCCCGTCGTACGAGCTGATGCGCGACTGCGACACGTTGCTCGTCGTGGGTTCGTCGTTCCCCTACACCCAGTTCCTGCCCGAGCTGGACCAGGCGCGAGCCGTGCAGATCGACATCGACCCGCGGATGGTCGGCCTCCGCTACCCCTTCGAGGTCAACGTCGTCGGTGACTCCGCGCAGACTCTGAAGCGGCTCCTCCCCATGCTCAACCGCAAGGACGACCGCAGCTGGCGCACGGCCGTGGAGCACAACGTGTCCCGGTGGTGGGAGGTCATGCAACGCCGTTCCGCTACCACCGCCGACCCGATCAACCCCGAGCTCGTTTTTCACACCCTGTCCACCCGGTTGCCCGACGACGCCATCATCGCCGCCGACTCCGGCTCGTCAGCCAACTGGTACGCCCGGCACATCAAGATGCGTGGCACCATGCGCGGCTCGCTGTCCGGGACGCTCGCGACCATGGGGCCGGGCGTCCCCTACGTCATCGGCGCCAAGTTCGGCTGCCCCGACCGCCCCTGCTACGCCCTGTTCGGAGACGGTGCGATGCAAATGAACGGGATCAACGA
>JACCUZ010000416.1 GCA_013698395.1 Sporichthyaceae bacterium | reverse complement strand
CTCTTCTACTACACCAAGCTGGGCGGCATCCCGGTCTGGCGGTTCATGGACGCCATCGCACTGAACCTCTATCCGCTGGACCGGTACGGCTCGAAGCTCGGCCTGCCGGAGACGTCGATGGCACTGCTGGCGCGGGCCAAGGAGCAGATGCGGCTGCGCGGTGTGCCGATGACCGGCAAGAACGCCAAGCCCATCTGGAACACCGAGATCAACTACGGCATGCGCACCGGGACGTTCGGGGGGACCAAGGCGGTGCCGATCTCAGCCGAGCGGCAGGCGGCGTACGTCATCCGGACCTACCTGCTCAACGCGGCGCGCGGGATCAAGCGGGTCCACTGGTACACGTACAACATGAGCTACCTTCCCGGCGGGGGGACGCTTGGCAACACGCTGCTCACCAACCCGGCAGACGGCTCGACGCGCACCCTTGCCGGCAAGGCGGTGGGGCTGGTGCGCGGCTGGATGCTCGGTGGGACGTTGGTCGGCCCCAGCACGTCCGCGATGCCGTGCACGAAGGACCGCGCGGGCACCTATACCTGCATGATCACCTACAGCGGCGGGGTGAAGCGGATCTACTGGAACCCCACCAAGCGGGTCAAGGTCAAGACGGTCAAGAGCGCGACCTTCATGGTGGGGATCTACGGGAAGCGCACGACGATCAGGGGCGGGTCGTCGAAGTACGTCGACTACCGGCCGCTGATGGTGCGCTCGAAGATCTGACACCCAACCCGACCCGAAACCAATCGAACGCCTGCTTTGTCCCGAACGTCCTAGTGTCCATAGGCTCGGCGGCCCCCGCCCAGCGACCACCAACTCCCCGGGAACCCTTACTGATGAGACAACTCGCCAGCATGACCAGCCCTAGGATTCTCTCTCTCGCCCTGGCCCTCGGCCTGTCGGTGACGCTGCTGCCGGCCCAGCCCGCGCAGGCGGCTGCGCAGCAGATCGGTGGCCGGTTCTTCGGCATGACCGACGGTGACCCGGTCTCCTGGCCCAAGGCGAAAGTCGGCTCGATGCGGCTGTGGGACTCCGGTGTCACCTGGCGCGAGATCGAGCGCGCGCCCGGCGTCTTCGACTTCGCCCGCCTGGATGCTCAGGTCCGCGCGACCCGTGCCAACGGTGCCCGCGCCCTGCTGGTGCTGGGGATGACGCCTCGCTTCCATTCGACCCGGCCCAACTCGCCCGGGGTCTACGGCAAGGGCTCGACCGCGATGCCGAGGCTGGAGCCGTGGAAGCGCTACGTGGCCAAGGTCGTCAAGCGGTACGGCGCGCAGCTGGACTACCAGGTGTGGAACGAGGCCAATGTGGTCGACTTCTGGTCCGGCTCGCAGGCACAGATGGCCCAGCTGACCAGAACCGCCAGCCAGATCGTCAACAGGAACGCGTCCAGCGCCCGGGTCGTCGCGCCGGCCCTGGCCACCCGGCTCATCGGGCAGCGCAAGTGGTCGCGCGACTTCTACGCCCAGCGCACCGGTGGCCGGAAGGTCGGTGGCTGGATCGACGTCGTCTCGCTCAACCTCTATCCCCTGCCCCAGGACGGCCCGGAGGCCTCGATTCACCTGATCGAGGCGTCGCGCGTCATGCTGCGAGCTGCCGGGGTCACCAAGCCGATCTGGAACACCGAGGTCAACTACGGTCTGCAGACCGGCGGCGGCGGCACCGCCCGTGACATCTCCCGCCGGAAGGAAGCCGCCTTTGTCGGGCGGACGTACATCCTGAACGCGGCGAACGGCATCAAGCGGGTGTTCTGGTACTCCTGGCAGATCCAGACCCTGGCCAACACCCAGCTCACCAAGCCCGACGGGGTGACCTTGGCGCCTGCCGGCACGGCGTACCAGATTGTCGGCGAGTGGTTGCGCGGCACGCGGATGCTGGGCTGCGTGCGCGACCGCCGCGGCACCTACACCTGCACGGTGCGCTACTCCGGCGGGATGAAGCGGATCTACTGGAACCCGTCGCGTCAGGTCTCGGTCAAGGTCGTGGGTTCCGCGACGCGTCGTGAGGGCCTGAGCGGATTCACCACCGCCGTGGACGGTGGCGACAACATCAGCGTCGGGGCGTCCCCGGTCATGGTGCGCTCGCGGCGATAGTTCGCTCGACCCGCTCATGGGGTGGCCCGCCGAGGGGCTTGGCCATGTGCTTGGCCGCCTGCTCAACGGGGTAGGCGGCCGGCATGACGGAGCGAGCCGAGCAGTTCGACGAGGCGGACCAGTTGGGTCAGCCGGGCCAGCCGGGGCAGTCCGGGCAGTCCGACGAGCCGGATGAGGCCGCCGTGGCGGCCAGAGCCCCGGACCCGACGGACAACCTCCAGGAGCCGGATCCCACCGCGGGCGGGGGCGACGGCACGGCCGGCGGCGCAGAGCCTGCGGCGCCGTAGCTGGGAAGAACGGCCGGGCCCAGCGCGTGGCCCTGATCCGCTACGGCCGCCCGCTGGCCCCCGGGACACATCTGGGGTGGCTGTGGCCTGATGTGACGTCGTCGGCGCCACACCGGCCCCTGCTGTCCCGTTTGTGTCCCGGGGTCAGCTTCCAACCGAAGGTGACCGCCCTGGTCAGCTCCGGGCGGAGACGCCGGGGAGGTCGGCAAAGGCACTGGTGTCAGCGGAGACAACGAGCCGATCGCGAGCCACGGCGGTCGCTGCGATCATGAGGTCGTGGGCGCCGCGCGGCCTTCCCGACCGCCGGACGTACGCGAGCAGACTCGCGTGAGCACGCGCAACCTGGACGTCGTAGTCCTCGATGGGAATCGTGTCCAAGACGCTGCGAACGAAGGCGGCTCGCCGCGATTGTCGCGCGTCATCCGCGAGTTCGACACCAACCAGGAGCTCGGCGGCGGTAACGGCCGCTATCGCCACATCATCCTGGTCGGCGATGAGGCGGTTCAGGCTGCTGCTCGTGCGTTCGGCAGCAATGAGCACCGTTGTGTCGAGGATCAGGCGGGCCACTGACGGTCCTGCGTGGTCAGAAGTCCCCGAATGACGCCGAGCTCGCCGGCCCAGTGCTCATCTGGTGGGAAGTGGCGCAGCAGCGCCTTCACAGCGGCCCCGGATGTTCCCGCAGCGGGCTCGATGCGAGCGATGACTCGACCGCCGCGGGTGATGAAGAAGGTCTCACCGTCTCGTTCGACAGCGGTCAGCAGAGCCGAGAAGCCACGGGCAGCCTCGGTCGCAGTGACCTCCTTCATGGAATCAGATTATCTGATTGCCGCTGTCCGATCAAGCACCGAACTTCCAGTGGGCGCGGCAGGTGCCCGGCGATCCGGGAAGAGGCCACCTGACGGGCGGGGGGTCAGATTAGGGCGGTCAGCTTCGGGCGGGGGTCAGATTGGGGCGGGGGTCAGATCGGGGCCGCCGGGTCGCGGTCGTCAACCAGCCCAGGACCGGCCCGCGCTCAGATGTCGTAGTACAGCTCGAACTCGTGAGGGTGCGGGCGCAGCCGGATCGTGTCGTCCTCGTTGGTCCGCTTCCAGTCCACCCAGGTCTCGATGAGTTCGTCGGTGAAGACGCCACCCTCCATCAGGTAGGCGTTGTCCTCCTCGAGCGCGTCGAGCACCGCCGGTAGTGAGGAGGGGACCTGCGTGATCTCGGCGTGCTCGTCCGGGGGCAGCTCGTAGAGGTCCTTGTCCACCGGCTGGTCGGGCTCGATCTTGTTGCGTACAC
>JACCUZ010000400.1 GCA_013698395.1 Sporichthyaceae bacterium | reverse complement strand
GCCGCATCGTCGGCCGTATCGAAGAATCCGCCCCGGCCGTCGGCGAAGCGGGTCAGCACCACCTCGAGCAGCTGGCCGGCGACGAGCAGCCGACGGGAGTCGCCGGACACCGCGTAGAGGGCGAGCAGGCCCTCGGCCACCTCGGCGTAGTCCTCGAGGACCCCCGCTGGCCGTCCGACCACCCCGCTCCGGGACACCCGGTGGAGCCGCCCGTCGACGAGGTGGACGCGCTCGAGCAGGTCCGCCGCGGCCACCGCAGCGTCGATGAGGTCGGCCCGCTGGAGCAGCGCGCCTGTGTCGGCAAGTGCCGCCACCGTGAGCCCGTTCCAGGCGGCGACCACCTTGTCGTCCCGGGCCGGCTGGGCTCGTCGGTCACGAGCGGAGAGCAGAGCGTCACGCACCCGGGTCCAGCGCTGCGAGTCATCGGGATCGTGGAGCATCTGCAGCGTCGACGCGGAGTGCTCGAAGGTGCCAGCCGGCGTGACCGTCAGGAGCTCGCCCGCCCACCTGGCATCGTCGGGGCCGAGGACTTCGGCCAGCTGCTCGGGCGTCCAGACGTAGGTCGACCCTTCGACCCCCTCGGTGTCCGCATCGAGTGCGGAGGCGAACCCGCCCTCGGAGGTACGCAGCTCGCGCACC
Source organism: Sporichthyaceae bacterium (assembly GCA_013698395.1). Lineage (GTDB taxonomy): Bacteria > Actinomycetota > Actinomycetes > JACCUZ01 > JACCUZ01 > JACCUZ01. The sequence goes on along the minus strand of JACCUZ010000400.1, from coordinate 12,231 downwards.
ATCCAGTCCGCCGTCTCGAGGGCCACCCGACGGGCCAGCTCTGACCCGGTCGCCCGCCACAGGTGGGCGTAGACCCGGACCAGCAACGCGTTGTCGTACAGCATCTTCTCGAAGTGCGGCACCACCCACGCCGCGTCGACGGAGTACCGGGCGAAGCCGCCACCGAGCTGGTCGTAGATGCCTCCGCGAGCCATCGCCGAACAGGTCGCCTCCGCCATGCGCAGCGCCTCGACGTCGCCTGTGCGGCCGTGGTGGCGCAGCAACAGCTCGAGCACCATCGAAGGGGGGAACTTCGGTGCCCCGCCGAAGCCCGCGTGCCGGGTGTCGAAGCTCCTCGCCAGGTTGCGGACCGCAGCGGCGAGCTGGTCCTCGGTGGGCGCTGTGTCTCCCACCGGCAGGGCGGCTCGCTCGGCGAGGCCGCCCACGATCCGCTGCCCGGCCTCGACGACATCGTCGCGCCGATCACGCCAGGTCTGGGCGACCGACGTGAGGACCTGCCGAAAGGACGGCATGCCACGACCCTCGGTGGGCGGGAAATACGTGCCGCAGAAGAACGGCTGTCCCTCAGGAGTGGTGAACACCGTCATCGGCCACCCGCCGTGACCGGTCAACGCCTGGGTCGCCTCCATGTAGACCGCGTCGACGTCGGGGCGCTCCTCGCGGTCGACCTTGACGTTGACGAAGTCGGTGTTCATCGCTGTGGCGGTCGCATCGTCCTCGAAGGACTCGTGCGCCATGACGTGGCACCAATGGCAGGCGGCGTACCCGATGGACACCAGGACCGGAACATCCCGCCGCCGCGCCTCGGCGAAAGCGTCCTCACCCCATTCCCACCACTCCACCGGGTTGTCCTGGTGCTGCAGCAGGTAGGGGCTGGTCGCCTGCGCCAGTCGGTTGGCCATCTCCCCATCCTGCCCGCCCTCCTGACACCGGCAGGCCGCCGGTCATGTCTCGGTCAAGGGTTGACCGTGCGATCAAGTCCCGCCCCCGCCGGCCGATAGGCAACTGACGACTGGCGGGAAGGAACCGCCGGGCCAAGCGGACGCGGGGTGGGCGGATGCCTCCAGGGACGCGGTCGACCGCGGCCGTGATCGGTGTCGGAATGGCGCTCGCCCTGACCTACGTCCTGGTGCCCGTCGACGCCGGCCGGGCACTGCTCTGGGCTGGCGCCGGCCTGGGTACCGCGGCTGCGGTGCTGGTGCTGGGCCGCCGGGCAAACCCGGATGGACAGCTGGACCCACTCCCCGGCTGGTTCCTGGCTGCCGGGGCCGCTCTGCTCGGCACTGGTCAGGCGGTGGGGCTGCTCGGCTCGCCCTCGCCGTCGTACGCCGACCTGCCCAGGCTGCTCGCCTACCCCACGCTCGCCGCGGCTGTGATCACCTTCCAGCGCGACCGCGTCCGCCACGACAGGGACAGTCTGCTCGACGCCCTCGTCGTGACAGTCGCCGCGGCCCAGGCAGGCTGGCTGGTCCTCGTCGCGCCGGTGCTCGACGACCCGAGGAGCTCGCTCGCCGGCACGCTTGTCGCGGCGACCTATCCGCTCGGCACGCTGTTGGTCCTCGCCGTCGGAGCCCGACTGGCCTTCGCCGTCGCGGGCACCCGTGACGCCGCCGCGTGGCTGCTGCTCGGGGGACTCGGCGTGGGTGTCACGGCCGAGGTCACCGCTGCGGTGACCGACCGGTCAGTCATTACAGCCGCCTGGTTCGTTGCGTTCAGCGTGCTCGTCGTCGCGGTCGCACACGGGGCCACCGCCGCGCCGCCCCCCCTCGTCGGGGCCGACCGCCCGACGTCTACCTGGCGTTTCGTGGTGCTGTTGGGGCTCGCCTGCCTGGTCTCGCCCGTCCTCGTTCTCACCCAGCCCGCTGGTGACGCAGTCACCCGGGGTGCTGTGGTTGTGGGCGGGGCCACCCTTCTCTTCGGCATGTCCCTGATCCGCATCAGCAGCCTGCTCGGGCGGCTGCGCCGAGCCCTGCGGCGTGAGCATGTCCTGCGGGAGGCCACCGCCTCCCTCGTCGGTGCCGCAGACCGGGGAGGCGTGCGGGACGCCGCCCTCACGGCTGCAACTGAGCTCATCGACAACGCCAGCGCCCGGGCCTGGCGGATCGACGGCGATCCGGGGGGCACCGTCGCTCAGGCCGTCGACGACATCGATGTCGCCACCTTCATCGACGCGGCGGAGCTGGCGCTGTTCCCTGACGGCGACGAGGCGATCAGCGTGCTGCCGGGACCCTCGATGCTGCACGCCACCCTGGCCGTCCCCAGCGCGAATCACCTGGTGCTCGTTGCACTTCCGGTACGCGGACCGGCCCGACAGGCAGCTGTCATTGCGGTCGAACAGCAGCCGTCACCGAGGACCATGGACGCGCTGCACTCGCTGGCCTCGACCATGCACCTGGCGCTGGAGCGCCTGGACGTGGGCGAGATCATGGTGGAACGGCGCAGCGAACGCCGCCTGCGCCTGATGCTGCAGTACGCCTCAGACGTGATCTGCATCCTCGACCACGATCTCACCGTCGTGCATGTGACGCCCGCCGTGGAGCCGATCGTCGGGATGCCGGCCCCAGAGCTGCTCGGCATGAACTGGCTCGACGTGGTCGCCGACGAAGACCGCGGCGCGGCGCGCGACCTGGTCAGCCTGGCTCAGGGCGGGCGGCCCGCGCGTGGCGAGATGCGGCTCAACAACGAGACCGGACGGATGCGTCACGTCGACGCGGTCATCACCGAGGTCATCGATGAGGACCTGATGGGCTTCGTCGTCACCTGTCATGACATCACCGAACGCCACGAGCTCGAGCAGCAGCTGACCCACCAGGCCTTCCACGACTCGTTGACCGGGTTGGCGAACCGCGCACTCTTCCGCGATCGGCTCGGTCATGCGATGGCGCGGTCCCGCGGGACTGGTGGGTACGGCGTGCTCTTCGTTGACCTGGACGACTTCAAGAACGTGAACGACTCGCTCGGGCACGCGGCTGGGGACTCGCTGCTGCGCGAGATGACGGGCCGCCTGCGCACATGCTTGAGCCAAGGTGACACCGCGGCCCGCTTGGGCGGCGACGAGTTCGCGCTCCTCCTCGAGGACGTCAAGGACGACGAGCATTGCCAGGACATCGCCCGCCGGCTCCTGCTCGCCATGGCGGAGCCCTTCGACATCGCGGGCACGGAGGTGACGACTGGCGCGAGCATCGGCATCGCCATCGGCCATCCCGGCAGCTCGACGCCCGAGGACCTGATGCGCAACGCCGACCTCGCGCTGCACGAGGCAAAGAACGCCGGGAAGAACTGCTTCACCGTCTTCGCAACGACGATGCACGAAGAGGCGCTGGCGAAACTGTCGCTGACCAGCGACCTACGTCACGCCATCGAGCGGCAGCAGCTGATCGTCCACTACCAGCCGCTGGTCGCACTGGACTCCGGCCGCGTCCTCGGTCTCGAGGCTCTGCTGCGCTGGAACCACCCCCGCCTGGGCATGCTGGGCCCAGCCCAGTTCCTCACCCTGGCGGAGGAGACGGGGCTGATCTTCCCCATCGGGCGGATGGTGCTGCAGACGGCGTTGCGGGCGGCCGTGGGCTGGCAGAACGCCCACGATGGGCACCAGACGCTGCGTATCGCCGTCAACGTCAGCGGGCGCCAGCTCCAGGACCCCTCGATCGTGGGCGACGTCAAAGCGGCGCTGTCGGCCAGCGGCATCGACCCGAGCACCGTGGTCCTCGAGATCACCGAGAGCGTGCTCCTGCCCGGTGAGACTGACACCGTCGAGCGCCTGCGAGCACTCTCAGAGCTCGGGGTCCAGCTCTACATCGACGACTTCGGCACGAGCTATTCGTCGCTGGCCCACCTGCAGACGCTGCCGGTGGACGGGCTGAAGCTCGCCCAGGAGTTCGTGGCCGCCCTGCCGGACACCGCGGACGGTTCCGGCATGGTGAGCACCATCAAGAACCTGGCAGAGACCCTCGGCCTTTCAGCGGTCGTCGCCGAAGGCATCGAGCGGCCCGAGGAGTGGACGTCGCTGCTGAAGCTCGGCTACAGCGTCGGTCAAGGCTTCCACCTCGCCGTGCCCATGCCCGCCGAGCAGGTGGCCGACTTCCTTTCCGGGCTGTCGCGACCTGGCGACGGCGACTGGGCGCCCACGGCTCGGCGGCCTGACCAGCTGCCCGCCGTCTGAGCCCGGGGCCCGTCGTCAGGTCATCGGGCAGGCGTGCCGTTGCCCGATGTGCCGGGCTCCGCGTCAGGGTCGGCGTCTCGGCCCGGCGCGGCGGTCTCCTCCGGCAGGTCGATGCGCCGGATCTGGCGGTTCATCGAGCGGACGAGCAGATAGGTCGCCACCCCGAGCAGCGCGACGACCAGGAACCCGAGCACACCTGGGGTCACCCGGTTCTCCTCGACCGCGAGAGCCAGGCCCGCCGTCAAGCTGGTCATGCTGGTCCCGGCGGTCACGCGGATGCCGCCACGCGTTCGCGGACGCCGGCGAACAGGTCGTCCTCCTCGTCCCGCACCGCCACTACCGACCGCGCCAGCTCGAAGTCCTCCGTCGGCCACGCCTGGACCTGCACGTCCCGCGGGCAGGCGAACCAGAGCCCGTCCGGGTCGACCTGGGTCGCATGCGCGAGAAGAGCCCTGTCCCGCACCTCGAAGTAGTCGCTGCACGGCACCCGCGTGCTGATGCGCCGCTCCTCTCGGTCCTCCCAGTTCTTCAGCCACTCGCCGTAGGGCGACTCCAGCCCTGCCGCGAGCATCGCCTCGTGCAACGCCGTCGTCCGGGCCTTGGAGAAGGTCTGATTGTAGTAGAGCTTCAGCGGCTGCCACGGTTGCCCGGTCCCGGGGTAGCGATCCGGGTCACCCGCCGCGTCGAAGGCCAGCACCGAGATCGTGTGGCACATGACGTGGTCGGGGTGCGGGTACCCACCGTTCTCGTCGTACGTCGTCATCACGTGCGGCCGAAAGGACCGGATGAGCCGCACCAGCGGCTCGGCGGCGAGCTCGGGGTCCATCGCGGCGAAGCAGCCCACGGGCAGTGGCGGCAGCGGGTCCCCCTCCGGCAGACCGGAGTCCACCCACCCCAGCCAGTCCTGCCGCACTCCGAGGATCTCGCGCGCCGCAGCCATCTCCTTGCGCCGGATGTCGGTCAGGTTGGCGAGCACCCGCTCGTCGTGCGCCAGTTTCGGGTTCAGGACCGAGCCACGCTCACCGCCGGTGCACGTCGCAACGTGCACGTCGACCCCCTCGGCGACGTAGCGTGCCATGGTGGCCGCGCCCTTGCTCGACTCGTCGTCGGGATGGGCGTGGACCGCCATCAAGCGCAGCTGCTCACTCACGGCGATAATCAAACCAGCCCGTTGACCAACATTCCTCCGACATCCTCCGAGGTCCCTCGTGCAGCACGCGGCGGCGGCACCCGCCGGCCGCTACGGCGCGCCGGCTCGGACCCGAAGCCGGGGCCTGGTCGTGACGGTCGTGGTCGTCTCTGTCGCCTTCCTCGGTTGGGTCGTCTGGGCCGGGTTGGGGGCCGCCGCGCCTGATGTCCGCGGCGAGGTGACCGGCTTCCGGATCGTCTCCGGGTCGGCCATCCAGGTGCGCGTGGCTGCCGGAGCGGGCACCGGAAGCCAGCTCGCCTGTACGGTCCGCGCCCTGGACCGGACCCGCGAGGTGGTCGGCGTGGCCGGCGTGGCCCTCGATCCCGACACCCGGGCCGGCCGCGAGCGCTGGGTCACCGTGCGTACCCGGGACCGCGCTGTGACCGCCATGGTGGGCGAGTGTGTCGCCACCTGACCGGTGGCAGCTGCGACAGGAAATTGGACGTCACCCACGGGTTGCTTGTTAGCCTCGAAGGCTGCACCAGCACTTCGCCGGGCGGTACGCCCGGCCCGAGGTACCTGTGCCCCAACCCGCGACACGTTCAGGAGCCCACCGTGACCGAGACCCATGCGCACGTCACCTGGCTGACCCAGGAGGCGTACGACCGGCTAAAGGAGGAGCTCGACTTCCTCTCCGGTACCGGCCGCGCGGAGATCGTCAAGCGGATCGAGGCGGCCCGGGAGGAAGGCGACCTCAAGGAGAACGGCGGGTACCACGCGGCCAAGGACGAGCAGGGCAAGTCCGAGGCCCGCATCCGCCAGCTCCAGCAGCTGCTCGAGTCGGCCCAGGTGGGCGAGGCACCCAAGGCGCCGTCCGGAGTTGTGGCGCCCGGCACGATCGTGACGGCAAAGGTGGCGGGCGAGCAGATGCGGTTCCTGCTCGGGTCCCGTGAGGTGGCCGGCGACGGGATCGAGGTCTACTCCGAGCGGTCACCCCTTGGCGAGGCCATCAACGGTCGGCGCACGGGCGACACGACGTCCTACCGCGCCCCCAACGGCACCGAGATCCCCGTCGAGATACTCGCCACGGAGCCCTTCCCGGGCTGATTGCAAGCCCGCGCACAGCCTCCTCGGAAGCGGGCGGCCCGTCAGCCGAAGGCGAGCGGGTAGCCGGCCCCGCGCAGCCGGGACAGCACCTCATCGCAGTGCTCGTTCCCGCGCGTCTCCAGCTGCAGCCGCACCTCCACCTCGTCGACCCGCAGCCGGGGATCGGTGCGCACGTGCTCGACCTCGATGACGCTCGCGTCGGCCGCGGCCACCTCGGCCAACAGCTGTACGAGCGCGCCGGGCCGGTCGGGGATGCGCAGCCGGAAGGACAGGAAGCGACCGGCCACGGCGAGCCCGTGGCGGAGCAGCCGCATGAGCAGCAGCGGGTCCACGTTGCCGCCGGAGAGCACCACCGCCACGGGTGGCTCGAAGGCGCGGGGGTCATCGAGCAGCGCCGCCACTCCGGCCGCACCCGCTGGCTCCACCACCAGCTTGGCCCGCTCCAAACACAGCAGCAGCGCGCGGGACAGCGACTCCTCCGACACCGTGACGACATCGTCGACCAGCTCACGCACGATCGCGAACGGGACCGGCCCAGGACAGCCCACCGCGATGCCGTCGGCCATGGTCGCCATCCGGTCGAGCCCCACTGGGTGCCCGGCGGCCAGCGAGGCCGGGAAGGCGGCCGCGCTCTCCGCCTGCACCCCGACCACGCGCACGCCGGGGTGGGTGGACTTCACCGCCAACGCGATCCCCGCCAACAGTCCCCCGCCGCCGGTGCACACGACAACGGTCCGCACGTCGGGGACCTGTTCCAGGAGCTCCAACCCGACCGTGCCCTGTCCCGCGACGATGTCCGGATGGTCGAAGGGGTGCACGAGCACCGCGCCCGTGGTGTCGGCGAACTGCCGAGCCTGGATCAGCGCCTCGTCGACGGAGTGTCCGGAGAACAGGACCTCGGCGCCGTACGCCCGGGTCGCCTCGACCTTGGGGATCGGGGCCCCCTCCGGCATGAAGACGGTGGAGGTGATGCCCCGCAGCGAGGCGGCCAACGCCACCCCCTGCGCATGGTTGCCGGCACTCGCCGCGACGACCCCGCGCGCCTCCTCGTCGGGGGTGAGCCGCGAGATGCGCGTGTAGGCACCGCGAATCTTGAACGACCCGGCACGCTGCAGGTTCTCGCACTTGAGCCAGACCGGGCCGCCCACGCGCTCGGACAGGGGCCGGGAGCCCTCCACCGGGGTGGCGCGGATGATGCCCTCGAGCAGCGCCCGCGCGTTCTTGATGTCATCGATGCTGACCGGCAGGCCCGTCATGGCGTCAGTGTGCCAGCGCTCGAGCCCGCAGAGCCGAACACCAGGATCGAGGCGGTGAACCCGTGCAGGTGGTTGCGCCCGCCGACAGGCCCGATCTCGCCGGCCGCGAAGAACCCCGCCACACCGCCTGCGCCCAGGCCGGCCTTCACCAGCCGCACGTCATGGTCCGGTGTGGTGAACAGGCTGGACCCGCGCCCCGTGCACGAGAACAGGAGCGCGCCACGTACCGGCGCCACCGGACGTGCCTGCTCGAGGGTGACACTGAGGTCCGCGGCAGCCGTGTCGGCGTCGCGCACCTGGAACTGCACGGTCTGCCCCACCTGCACGACATCGCCGACGACGAGGCCGCGGCGGGCCGGCTCCGCACCGACGACGCCGCGCACCAGGAAGTCACCGAGCGAGAACTCGTCGACGTACTCGTCCATCGCCACCCCGATCTGCAGTCCACCAGACACCATGGCCTGCTCCTGAGGCGGCAGGTCCGTCAGGATCCGCTGGAGCTTTTCGGTCGCCGGTACGCCGGCGAGCTCGAGCAGCACGTTGCCCTCGGCGGCGGTCACCGTCATCGCCGGTCCGACGGGACGGCAGCCTTGACTGACCAGTGCCGCGAGCGACACGTCACCACCAAGCACCACGCCGACGGCGCCCCTGTCGTGCACGACGCCATCCACCAGAAGTCGCGTCGAACCAGCCCCGCGCAGCCCGGACGCGAGACCGCCGGACAGCGGGAGCCCGGGGAGCGCCTCGTTGGTCTGCTCCACGAACGCGTCGACCGGGAACGAGTAGGGGTCGACGAGCAGCACCGCCACGCGGTCCTCGACCGAGCGCGTCGGCATCCCTACGACGGCGATCGACTCCGAGGTGCGCAGCACCTCGAGATGGAACGAGCGCAGCGCGACCTCCGGGAGCTCGGCGACCCAGACGCTCACCGACGAGGAGAGCTCAACCCCCCGGCCGTCTCCGATCACGCCGGCGGCGCTGCATCCGACCACGGTCGTCGCGCCGCTCATCGCCGCCGATCGCTCGAGGGCGGCAGCCGTGTCGTCGGGCTCCGGACCGCAGGCGAAGATCGCGGCGAGGTCGGGTCGGCGCCCCAGCCGACTCGACGCCTGGCGGGTGGCGCGCTCGGCAGCGTGCACCAGGTCGGAGTCGACGGCGAGGCCGTCCGCGCACCTCATGACGGACATCCTCGCGCACGAGTGGGCAACTGCCCCTGGGCTGGGAGGGCTGCACGTCGTACGGTCGGGGACGTGCCCTCGGGAACCCGCCCCACTGCCGCCACCCTCGCCGAGCTCCGCGCCTCGGGCCACGTTCACCGCCCCGTCAAGACCGAGATCCGGGAGAACCTGGTCACGGCGATGCGCTCCGGCGCCTCGCGGTTCGAAGGGATCGTCGGCTTCGACGAGACGGTGCTGCCGGCCCTGGAGCGGGCCCTGCTCGCGGGCCACGACGTCGTGCTGCTCGGCGAACGCGGGCAGGGAAAGACCCGGCTCATCCGCACCCTGGTGTCCCTGCTCGACGAGTGGACGCCGGTGGTGGACGGGTGCGAGATCAACGACCACCCCGAGGTGCCGGTGTGCGCACGCTGCCAGCGGCTGCATGCCGAGGTGGGTGACGCGCTGCCGGTCGGCTGGCGGCACAGAAGCGAGCGGTACGCCGAGAAGCTGGCCACGCCGGACACCAGCGTCGGCGACCTGATCGGGGACATCGACCCGGTCAAGGTGGCCGAGGGCCGCACCCTCGGCGACCCGGAGACGGTGCACTACGGCCTGGTGCCACGGACCAACCGTGGCATCTTCGCCATCAACGAGCTGCCCGACCTTGCGGAGCGGATCCAGGTGTCGCTGCTCAACGTCCTCGAGGAGCGGGACATCCAGGTGCGGGGATATCAGCTGCGGCTCCCGCTGGACGTCCTGCTGGTCGCCAGCGCGAACCCGGAGGACTACACCAACCGCGGTCGCATCATCAGCCCGCTAAAGGACCGCTTCGGTGCCGAGATCCGCACGCACTACCCGGACCTGCTCGAGGACGAGGTCGACGTCATCCGTCAGGAGGCGGAGCTCACGGCCGTCGTTCCGGACTTCCTGCTCGAGGTGATGGCCCGGTTCGCCCGCAATGTGCGCGAGTCGTCGTCGGTCGACCAGCGGTCGGGGGTGTCGGCTCGGTTCGGCATCGCGGCGGCGGAGACGGCCGCGGCGTCGGCGCTGCGACGGGCGGCCATCGTCGGTGAGACGCCGGCCGTGGCACGGGTCTGCGACCTGCCCTCGGTCGTCGCCACCCTGCGCGGGAAGGTGGAGTTCGAGGTCGACGAGGAGGGCCGCGAGCTCGAGGTGCTTGCGCACCTGCTGCGCCGGGCCACCGTCGAGACCTTCCGTCACCATCTCGGCGCCTCGGACCTGCGGCCGCTCATCGAGCGGTTCGACGACGGGCTCGCCGTCGAGAGCGGTGACCTGGTGCCCGGGCGGCGGTTGCTCGAGCAGGTGGGGCCACTGCCCGGCCTCGCGCAGGTGATGGACCGCCTCGGCATCGACGAGGGCGGTGAGACCCCCGAGCTGGCGGCGTCGGCACTCGAGTTCGCGCTTGAAGGGCTGTTCCTCAACCGGCGCATCAGTAAGGACGACAGCACTGACGGCGGCATCGTCTACGGCAGCGCATGATGGCCGTCCACGGCAGCGTCTGATGGCCCGCCGGCCGCGCGGCTACCGCTACGGAGGTTGGCACGACGGGCCGGACCCGCTCGCCCCGCCGTACGACGTACGACGCGCGCTCGACCGACTCGGCGACGACGTCCTCGCCGGCGCTACCCCTCGCGACGCCCTGCGTCGACTGCTGCGTCAGGGCTTGGACGAGGGACAGGGTGGCCTCGACGACATGGTGCGTCGGCTGCGCAAACAGCGCCGTGAGCTGAGGGACCGCGGCCGGCTCGACGGGACGCTCGAGGAGGTGCGCCGGCTCATCGACTCCGCGGTGGATCAGGAACGCTCCGCGCTGTTCCCTGACCCGTCGGACGACGCGCGGTTCCGGGAGGCGTCACTCGACGCGCTGCCGAGCGACCCCGCGCGGGCGGTGCGCCAGCTCGACACCTACGACTGGCGCTCACCAGATGCTGCGCGGACCTTCGAGCAGGTCAAGGACCTGCTGCGCCGCGAGGTGCTCGACACGCAGTTCCGCGGTATGAAGCAGGCGCTGGAGAACCCCGACCCTGCGGCGCTGCAGCGGGTCAAGGACATGATGGCCGACCTGAACGAGATGCTCGCCACCGACGCGAGGGGGGACCACACTCAAGAGCAGTTCGACGAGTTCATGACGAAGTACGGGGACATGTTCCCCGACCATCCCCGTGACCTCGACGAGCTCATCGACTCTCTCGCCCGGCGGGCCGCGGCTGCGGAGCGGATGCTGCGCTCGCTCACCCCCGAGCAGCGCGACGAGCTGGCGGCGCTGATGGCGGGGGCGCTCGAGGACATGGACCTGGCTCGCGAGATGGCCCAGCTGTCGGCGGCGCTGCAGGCCAGGCGGCCCGACCTCGACTGGCGCGGCCGCGAGCGCATGCAGGGCGACCAGCCGCTGGGTGCCGGTGAGGCGACCAGCGCACTGCAGGAACTCGCCGACATCGACGAGCTCGAGTCGGCGATGGCCCAGAACTACCCGGGGGCCAGCCTGGAGGACATCGACGAGGACGCGGTGCGCCGTGCCCTGGGCAGGCGGGCGGGCGACGAGGTCCACCAGCTGCGCCGGCTCGAGCGCGAGCTCGAGGAGCAGGGCTACCTCAACCGGTCCGGTAACCGTCTGGACCTCACCCCCAAAGCGGTCCGGCGCCTCGGCCAGACCGCGCTGCGACGGGTGTTCGCCGACCTGCACACGTCGGCGCGCGGCGGTCATGACATTCATGACGCCGGCCAGGCGGGCGAGCTGACCGGGTCGACCAGGTCGTGGCGCTTCGGTGACGAGCAGCCGCTCGACGTCGTACGGACGCTGACCAATGCGGTCCGGGCGGGTCGGACCGAAGGTGCCCGCGGCATCCGGTTGGCTACCGAGGACTTCGAGGTGGCCGAGACCGACCGGCGCACGTCGGCCGCGGTCTGCCTGCTCGTCGACCTGTCCTACTCGATGGTGCTGCGCGACACCTGGGGGACGGCCAAGGCAACGGCCCTGGCGCTGCACGCGCTGATCTCCGGCCAGTTCCCCCAGGACGCGCTGTCGGTCATAGGTTTCTCGTCGTACGCCCGCACGTTGAGCGCCACCGAGCTGGCGGGCCTTGACGTGGACTACGTCCAGGGCACCAACCTGCAGCACGCCCTGATCCTGGCCGGCCGGTTCCTTGACGAGCACCCGGAGCAGGAGCCGGTGGTGCTGGTGGTGACCGACGGCGAACCGACCGCCCATCTGCTGCCCGGGGGTACACCGTGGTTCGCCTGGCCGCCGGAGCCCGAGACGATCGCGCTCACCGTGGCCGAGGTCGACCGCATGACCCGTCGCGGAGCAGCGCTGAACGTGTTCGCGCTCGACGACGACCCGCGGCTGATCGGCTTTCTCCAGGAGCTGGCCCGCCGCAACGGCGGCCGGGTGTTGCAGCC